>VGLX01000104.1 GCA_016866645.1 Candidatus Woesearchaeota archaeon
ATGTCAAACGTATTGAAGTTTTCGTTGACTGCGATGTCGTCTATTGGGTCCCACCATGGGGCGTCATTCTGAGCAGTAATGATTAAATCAAAGCTTGTTAAATTCGTGTTCCCTGAAGAGTCAACTGTTATTAATGTTATATTTGCAGTTTCAGTTTCGTTAGCTACAGCTGTGATAGTCAGATTACTTGTAGCGTTATTCATACTGAGACTTACGTTGCTATTGTTCACGTTGAAGCTTACGCTAAGTTCTGAATCAGTATCGAGGTTGTCGCTTAGATTTGCTGTAAGATCTATACTGAATTCTGTGAAGTCTTCATTGACAGCTATATCACTTATAACTTCTAACGCCGGCTGGACAGTATCGACCTTGAGCGTGTAGTTGTCATTTGTTATGTTATTGTTTGCCAAAGTGTCATTACAATAAATGGTCCAGACGTAACGCCCACTTTCTATCCCCAGGGTGTTTGAGCTGTTTGAAACGTTGTTAGTAGGGCTAATAAACGTATCATTAAGATGCCATCCACCAGACCAGTTGCCCCAAAGCTCACAAGTATCAAGGTTATTGTCTACAGGCGTGTATGCGAATTGGACATTACCTGTCGTGTCGTTATTATCATTGGCTGGACTACTTAATGCTATCCTTGGAGCTTGCGCATCAACATTGGTAGAATAATACGTAGTGTTAGCGTTTTGCTGGCTACCGTTGCCTACTATTATAATGGTCCAAGCTATCGGCTCTTCTGTGCCAGTATTATTAGCTGTGAAGTTGAACCATACGCTTATCAAATCATTAGGACCTAATTGGCTTTCCGTGGCATTGTAGCATGACCAGTTAAGATAATAATCTAACCCTGCAGTACTTGACTGGCACCACCAATTATTATCAGTAGAATCATTCAGTATTGTTCCATTAGAAGCGTTTTCAAGGTCGCTGAATATGACATTGGTCGGAAGCTCAAAGGTGATCTCAGTAACATTCTGGTCACTATCAGTCCAAGCAGCCATTGTTATGTTAAACTCTATAGTCGCGTTCTGACCTCCCTTAGTATAGTTAGAAACGCCATAACCTTCTCCAGGGTTGAAGTTGTGCGAAACGGAAATCGGAGTCACGTCCAAAACGTCGCTAAGAACAAAATAACAAGTCAACAAAATAAAAAACAAACTTAAAGCTATTAAGATTTTTTCTCTATTCTTCAAACTCGACCACCTTCCATTTTTAAAAATTTGAGATTCAAAATCTCTTTTTCTTGCACCACTTTTGATTCTTATGAATCTGTTCACTATATAAATTTTGTGATGCCCCCCAAGGGGTAATACGTTGTCTTATCAGCAATAAACTATTTAAATCATGAAGCATATTTTTCTTGTATGCTTAAGTTCATAGTTGTTACTGGCGGTGTTCTTTCAGGCCTGGGCAAGGGTATCGCAGCTGCTTCTATCGGCCACTTGTTAAGTGACAAGTACAAGGTCATCCCGATAAAGTGCGACGGCTACCTGAACGTCGATCCTGGCACGATGAACCCTGTAGAGCATGGTGAAGTGTTCGTATTGGATGACGGCGGAGAAGTCGACATGGACTTCGGGCATTACGAGCGTTTCCTGGGCATAACGTGCAAGTTCAAATGGAACCTCACCATGGGCAAGGTGTTCAACGAGATAAGGGAGAAAGAGCGCAGGGGAGACTATCTAGGCAAGACTGTGCAGTACGTGCCTCACGTCACCAACCTTATCAAGGAGAAGTTTTTCGAAATCGCTAAGGAAGAGGATGCTGATATAGTCCTGATAGAGATAGGCGGCACAATCGGCGACATGGAGAACGAGCTGTACTTAGAAGCGGCCAGGCAGCTGAAGAACGATGTCGGCAGCGAGAACGTATTGTACGTCCACTTGACTTACGTGCCTATCCTTTCTGCTGTCAATGAGCAGAAGAGCAAGCCCACCCAGCAGAGCGTACACCTATTATTACAGAAAGGCGTACAGCCAGATATTATAATAGGCAGGTGCTCAGAATATTTAGAAGATAGGATCAAAGAGAAGATAGCCCAGTTCTGCAATATAAAGAAAGAAGCTGTCATAACCGGATTGGACGTTGACGACCTTTACAAGATACCTATGGTTTTCGAGCAAGAAGGCATCATTAACATAATAAGCAGGCATCTTAAGATAAGGATCAACAAGGACTTGCACAAGTGGAAGGAGCTTATACGAAACAGAGAGTCAGCAAAGAAGAACGTGACAGTGGCCATCTGCGGAAAATACACCCAGCTGGAGGATTCTTACGCGAGCATAATCGAATCTTTGAATCATTGCTCATCAAATCTTAACTGCAAGATAAGCCTTAAATGGGTTGACACGACGGACGAGACGAAGATAGAATCCCAGCTAAAAGGCGTTGACGGGATAATCGTGCCCGGCGGCTTCGGAAGCAGGGGAACAGAAGGGAAGATGAAGGCGATAAAATACGCTAGAGAAAACAACATCCCTTTCCTAGGCCTATGCTTCGGGTTGCAGATGGCAGTGGCTGAGTTCGCTAGGAACGTCTGCAAACTAGAAGGAGCTAACTCGACAGAGATAGACCCTAAGACGAAGTATCCTGTTATAGATATCTTACCTGAGCAGAAGAACGTGACTTCTAAAGGCGGGACTATGAGGCTCGGAGCTTACGATGCTTACATCTTAAAAAACAGTAAAGTGTATGAGCTGTACAATTCAGTAAAAGTGTCAGAGAGGCACAGGCACCGTTATGAGGTAAACCCCGAATACCATAAGGTCTTACAAGAGAAAGGCATGCTGCTCTCAGGAACATCTCAAGATGGAAAACTAGTAGAGTTTATAGAATTGCCGAAGCACAAGTTCTTCGTAGCAACTCAGGCACACCCTGAGCTTAAGTCTAGTTTGGATAAGCCTGCTCCACTGTTCTATGGGTTCGTAAAGGCTTGCATGAAATAACGTGTTTTAAAAAGTTTAAATATTATAACCGCTCAAAAATGAATGTAACAAATAGTCCATGTGAGAGGTGAAAAAAATGCCAAGAGTCGGTAAAGATGTTAAAGAGGCCGTTGAAGATGTCAAAAAAAGAGCCTCAGGTGACCATGGTGTCTTAGAAAGGGACTCTATGAGATGGCAGACCAGGATGAACGCAGCAGGCTTTGGCGGAAGGGATGTCGACCGAGCCACGCCTATGCAAGCGTTCGGTGCGATGAGGGACAGCCCTTGTTGCGGTGGGGAGGTTCACTAAATAACTGATATAAAGGTAAAACCAACAAATATTCTAAAAACCCTTTGAAGCCCTAACAAAAACCTTATTAACCTGCTATTTTTCCTTCTTAAATCAATGAGAATATTAATAACCGGCGGATGCGGTTTTATCGGTAGCAATTTTATAAGGCACATCCTTGATAAATACAAGGACTATAAAATATGCAATTTAGACAAGCTGACCTACGCCGGTAACCTAGAAAATCTTAAAGACCTAGAAACACATCCTAGATACAAGTTTGTAAGAGGGGACATATGCAACAAGAAACTTGTCTTTGACATTATGAAGCATAGCAATGCTGTGATAAACTTCGCAGCAGAGACACATGTCGACAATTCGATAAAAGACTCTAACGAGTTCATAAACACAAACATAAAAGGGACTCAAACGCTTTTAGACGCTGCAAAACTCTGCAACATAAGGAGATTTATTCAAATATCCACTGACGAAGTTTACGGATCAACCAACAAGCCTTCTAAAGAAGAAGACACTTTAGAGCCTAACAGCCCTTATGCAGCTTCAAAAGCTTCAGCAGACATGCTGGCACGAGCTTACAATGTAACATTCAAGGTACCTACAGTTATAACCCGAAGCTCTAACAATTTCGGACCTTACCAGCATCCAGAAAAGCTCATACCATTGTTCACTACGAACTTACTATCAGGCAAAAAAGTACCATTATACGGTGACGGGTTAAACGTGAGGGACTGGATGTATGTGATTGACAACTGCGAAGCTTTAGACCTAATCCTACACCAAGGGGAAACAGGACATATCTACAATCTCGGAGGAGGTAATGAGAAGACCAACTTTGAGATAACCAAGCTTATACTTCGGGAACTGGGCAGAGATGATAGCTGTATAGAATTCGTTAAAGACAGGCTAGGCCATGATAGAAAATACTCTTTAAACACTTCTAAAATAAGAAAGATGGGATGGAAGCCTAAGCATTCTTTCGAAAGCGCTTTGAAAGAAACGATAAGCTGGTACAGAGAAAACAGGAAATGGTGGCTTAGACTGAAGCCTTAATCGCTTAGCTCACCGGTATGTGAGAACATCATAACTTTCTTAACGCCTTCAATCTTTTTTAACTCTTTTAACAACTCGCTTTGGTTATCCTTTTTAACAATCACTTCAACTGTGAAGTCTCCGCCGTCATCGCTTAATGTCCTGTTTCTGACATGATACTTCTTGCAGTACTTCTTGCATATCGCGTCAACTTTCTGTTCGTCCAACTTTGTGAACTTTAAGCTGATTAGGAAAGGGTGGCTTATTCCGATATTCTTAGAGAACAATACCATTAATGCGCCTATAAACAAGGAGGATATTATTGACAGCCTGTAAAGGTGTACACCGTTAGCCACTCCTATGGTTATAGCCCAGAATAGGAAAGTGACGTCTTTCGGGTCTTTAATCGCTGTCCTGAACCTTATAATGGATAAAGCTCCAACCATCCCTAAAGACAAAGCAAGGCTGCCGCTTATAGCCATCATTATAACCGTAACAACAAGTGACGTAAAAACTAGGGTCATGTTAAAGTTCTTTGAATAAAGCACGCCCGAATAAGTCTTTTTATAGATATAATATATGAACATGGCTAGAATCACGGAGATACATAGGCCTACGATTGTCTCAGGTACAGTTATGTTACCCCCCAGTTTGGCGGTTTCTCCAAAAATCTTTTCGTACTTTTCAAGTTGCATGGCTTTTAAGAATATAAAAGCGCTTTTAAACCTTTCGAAAACTGGTATTAGGTTAGCTTTTTTATAGGTGGTTTCTGAGTTGGGTGAACGTGTCTAGTATAATGTCCGTTAAATAACTTTAAATACCTTTGATTCTTATATAGTGTATGCCAAAAGGGGCGGTATGCATCAAGTTGACAAATGAAGAAAGG
>VGLX01000105.1 GCA_016866645.1 Candidatus Woesearchaeota archaeon
CAGCCTAAAGAAGACGATTTGGTACTAGACCTCTGCGCCAGCCCAGGCAGCAAGACAACACAGGCAGCAGCCATGATGAAAAACAAAGGGCTGATCATAGCCAACGACAACCAGATATCAAGGCTTAAGCCTTTGCAGATAAACCTGCAACGATGCGGAGTCACCAACACAGTCATAACATTGATGGAAGGGAGATGGTTCAAGAACTATCCAAGAAAATTTGACAAGATAATGGTAGACGCTCCATGCTCAGGAATAGGCACTATCAGGAAAAGCCCGCAGACGGTACAATGGTGGAACCCTAACTTTATCAAGCAGATGGCAGGCATACAGAAACAGTTATTAGAATCAGCATTCGGCCTGCTTAACGAAGGTGGAGTATTAGTATACTCTACCTGTACTTTAGAGCCAGAAGAGAACGAAGGGGTAGTGGACTATTTAATCGGCTCTTATGACAACGCTAAAGTCGAAAATATACACCTTGAAATAAAAAAATCAGAGCCCGTCTCAGAATTCGAAGGGAAAACCTACTCTCCTGAGGTTAAGAAATGCTTGAGGATATGGCCGCAAGACAACGACACTGAAGGGTTCTTCGTAGCGAAAATAAGAAAGTCTTAAAACTTATAGCCTAAACCTTGGAATACTTCTTTCATCCGTAAGCTGTCAGCCCAAGTGCTAGGGCTCTCACAGATTATGGTAATGTCAATATCCCTTCTTAACAACTCTTCAGCCAAGCTTTTGAAAGAGGGCCCGCCATCGCCTATGTTAAGATGATTCCTCTCACCTTTATCAGTGAACTGTATGCCTGAGAAGTGAGAATGCACGTGCTTAAACTTTTTCAGCTTATCCAATACTTCGGCGAAATCTATCTTGCCCTGCTGCCTAGCATATAAATGCGCGAAATCGACGCAGAACCCGCACTTCGCATCCTTAACAAGCCTTAACACCTCATCAAAGCTGCCGAAAGCAGAAGACTTGCCAGTAGTCTCAGGGCTCAGCCTTACATCCCAGCCCTTGATTTTAATCTTATCCTGCACCTCTTTAATATTCGATAACACTACATCAAAAACCTTGTCCGGATTTCTTTTAGAATAAAAACCAGGATGGAACACAACATCCTTGGCACCCATGTAATGCCCTCTCTCGCATGACAACAACAGCCAGCTGAAAGATCTCCTGACCTTCTCTTTGTCCTCGCTGCTGAGGTTTATGTAGTAAGGCGCATGAACAGAAAGCTCTAAGCCCAACTTCTTCCTCAACTCGCCGACTTTTTCAGCAGTCCCATTGCTCATCATCACTCCGAAAGTGAACTCTACCTCCTGAGCCTGTAAGCCCAGCTCATTCTTAAGCCTCATCAAAGAGAGGAGTATGTTCCCATCGCAGTTGCCAGCGGGCCCCAGCCTTATCATGCTCATGAAAAACGTATAGTGATGATGGTTTAATAACGTTTACCAAAATACTGTTCTCGAATCAAAAGTTTTATAATTCTACCAACATCAAACACCTATTATGAAAGAAACTCTCAAGCATGTGTTAGCGAAGATAAAGCCTTCAGAAAAAGAAGAGCAAGAAGTCAAAAGAATAGCGAATAAGATCCTGGGCAGGATAAAGATAAAAGACGCTAAGCCCGTGCTCGGAGGCTCCGGAGAGAAAGGGACATGGCTCAGAGGGACGCACGACATAGACGTCTACGTAAAATTTAGCCCTAAAAAGTACGAGAACGGAGAAATATCTAAGGTCTTAAGAAAGTCTTTAACGAGGAGCTTCGGAAAAGTCGACACGCTTCACGGCTCAAGAGATTATTACCAGATTAAACAATACGGCTACACTGTAGAGATAGTCCCTATAATAAACATCAAGAAAGTAAGCGAAGCGCAGAACATAACAGACATAAGCCCGTTCCACGCAGAGTGGGTTAAGAAGCACAAGAAAGGAGACGAGATAAGGCTGGCTAAAGCGTTCTGCAGAGCCAATAATTGCTACGGCGCAGAATCGCACATACAAGGATTCTCAGGATACGTATTAGAAATACTCGTGATACACTACGGCAGCTTTTCAGGATTCATAAGACATGTTTCGAAATGGAAGCCTAAAGAGCGCTTAGACCCTGCGAAGCACGGCGTACAGCTTAACGAAGCTAAGACGCATTCGCCGCTGATACTCATAGACCCTGTGCAGAACGACAGGAACGCGGCAGCAGCGCTGAGCAAAGACAAATATAACAAGCTTATCAAAGCAGCCCAGAATTTTCTTAAAAAACCATCAGAAGATGCGTTCATAAAAAAAGACATAACACTCGATGACATTAGAAAGAAAGCAGAGGGAAAAAAGCTAGTCCGGCTGGAAATCACCCCTTTGGAAGGGAAAGAAGATGTCATAGGGGCGAAGCTGCTTAAGTCTTTCGAATTCATAAGAAAACAACTGGCCCTAGAAGGGTTCAAGGTACACTCATGCGACTGGAAATGGGACGGCAAAGCTGACTTCTGGTTCATAACCGAGAAAGAAGACTTGTCCGGGTTTAAAGAGCATAAAGGACCGAAGCTCAGCCAGGAAAAGCATGTGAAGAAGTTCAAGGAAAAAAACAAGGATTATGAGATTTACCAGAAAAACGGGAGAATCTATTCTAAAACCCCTAGGGACTACAGGAATCCTGAACAGTTCATAAAACACCTGCTGACTTTAGAAAATCTTAAGAAAAAATTTATCGATATACAGCTGTTGTGGGAAACTCCCTGAGGTCTATGACCTTGTCACAGAATTGGGCTAAGTCCATCATTAATCGCTCGTCAGAGTTCTCGTGAACCGCTAACATAACCCCGCTGAGGTTATGGAGCCTTACCTTGCTTGTCAGGAAATGAGCGAATTTTATCACGCTCTCTATAGGGTTGTAAATCGCTAAAGTGTCTAACGAGTCTAGGAATATGAACTTGTGCTTGCCCTCTTTGAAGACTGGGTCTAGTGCTATGGCTATCTCTGTAAGGTTGCTCGGCGAGCCTACGAAGTAGCAGTTTTCATTCTCACCGGTAGACTCCCTGACCTCTTTGGTTATGCAATCGATAAAGAAGAGGTTCTTAGTGTTGATGTTCTTGTCATCAAGCAATTGGACCATGCTCTTGTAAGGCCTGTTGATGTTGATATAGCTGCCTTTAGAATTATACCTTTTGATGATCATAGACAGCAAATGCATGTTTGCCTCTTCGAAGTTCTTGAAAGGCACTATGGCCATGACTACGAAGTTCTCAGGCAGGTTCTTAAACTCGTTCTCTAAAACTTTTTTCATCGTCAATAACTCGTAGAACTGTCAGGGTTATAAATCTTGTCATTTCTTAGTGAGGATGACAATCCCTACAATTATGATAATCAAAAAAATTCCGCCGATTATGTACAACCCTTTACCGCCGCTCTTAGGCTGCTCAACAGGATTAACAGCGGGCTTTTCAGCAAGTTTACTTTCCAACTCCGTTTTGTTGGGCTCTTCATTCTGTGTTTCTTTTTTAACAGTTTCGTTCTGTAATGACCCTGTTGTGGTTTCCGTCTTTGCAGCGCTTTCATTAGTTGTAGGTTCTATCTTTTGGGGTTGTATCTCGCAATCTGTGTCATCAGCAGTTCCGCAACTGGTAGGGCAACAAGTGTCATTGTTAATGCAGGATTTTATCAAATCATAAGAGCACACCTTAAGCTGTGAAGTTGTACATTTATCAATAGTGCAGCTGTTATCGTCATTACAGTCTTCATTTAGGGCACATTCGTGTTTCTGACATACATTATTAATACAGTCCATGTTAGTATTGTTCTCGTCACATCCGCAATCAGTACAGCAGCTTATAATAGTCTCAGGATAGCTAGTCTCAGTAAGGTTGGTGCTACACTTACCATCCCCGCATTTAATCTTTTTGGAACAAATCGGTAAATAAAATAACTAAAATTTTAAAAACTAGGTGATACTATTAAATCTTATCTTATGACCCCTAATAAGATAGAAGACAGTGAGAACACTCCAGATGAAGAGTTGGAAATTGCCTTAGCTACGCTTGGCAAGCTTTTTATAAAAGCTAAGTTTGAAGAAGCCTTGTCTATATGTGATAAATACCTTAAAATCTTCCCAGATAACACCGACTTGCTGAGGGGGAAAGCTCATGCTTTGTCTGCGTTATGCCAGCACGAACAGCTTTTGAGCATGTGTGAAGAGTATTTGAAAAAAAGTGTGGATAATCTAGACTTTATATGCTGGAAGGCTCACGCATTATTAGGTTTGAAAAACTACAGCGCATTACTGGACTGGTGTAACGAATCGTTGAAAAAATACCCTCAAGACTTAGAACTTATTGGCTGGAAGGCTTTAGCCTTGAAAAGCTTAGAGCGTTATGATGAAGCTCTAAAATGGTGCGATAAAAGCCTGAAAAAATACCCTAATGACCTAGACCTTATCGGCTGGAAAGCCGTAGCATTACGAGGCATGAAACGTTATGATAAGTTACTAGAATGGTCTAATGAGTGCTTAAAAAAATGGCATGATGACTTGATAACCATAAGGATGAAAGCCGACTCTTTGAGAGGGTTAGAGCGTTATGATGAAGCTCTGAAATGGTGCGATGAAAGCCTGAAAAAATACCCTGATGATTTAGATTTGATAGGCTGGAAAGCCATAGCTCTTAAAAACTTAGCAAAGCACTCTGAAGCTTTAGGCTGGTGCGAAGAAAACCTGAAAAAATACCCTACAGACATGGACTTGATACACGTAAAAGCCTACGCGCTGTCAGCCTTAAAAAAATACGCCCTTCTCCTGAACTGGTGCGAAGAAAGTTTGAAAAACTCACCTGAAGACTTAAGCATGATACATCTGAAAGCAGAGGCGCTTTACGAAAAAAAGCTTTACAAGGAATGCATTGGATACTGCGAATCAGAACTGAAAATATACGACGGTGACGCTAGGCTTATAGAATTAAAAAAGTTAGCAGATGAGGAGTTATCAAAGACTAAGTGATAGCAGATTCTTTTTTATAACTGATGTTTCGGGTTTTTTGTTATGTTCCTCGTGCCCAGTTGTAGCTTAGTTTTTCTATTTCTTCTCTGGTTTTGTTCTTTGCGTTTTGAAGCAGGATGGTGTGGCATTCTGCTTTCAGTTG
>VGLX01000106.1 GCA_016866645.1 Candidatus Woesearchaeota archaeon
TCGATATTTTCTATGAACAGGTTTTTGCTGACTTCAGTTATCTTCTCAAGATCCGATCCTGGAGACGCTGTCAGGCCTATGATTCGTGGGAATTTTCCCCGTTTCATATACTGCTTGGCCAAAAAAACATAATCATAGTCGCCCACTGCCCTATGCGCTTCATCAAAAACCAGCAACGATATCTCCTCTAGGCTGATACGCCCGTTAACTATGTCATTAACACAACCTTGCGGAGTTGAAACTACAATCTTGGATTTGCTCCAATCTTGCTCCCTCTTTTCTGGGCTGACCGCTCCAGTAAACAAAAATATTTCAGACGCGCCGATATCTGTGCATTTCTTGAACTCTTCACATATTTGGTTCGCTAAAGGTTTAGTCGGTGTCAAGAATAATACTCTTGATTGTGGGAACGTGTTCAGCCGATGAATCGCTACCAGGATGGCAGTCTTAGTCTTTCCAAGCCCTGTAGGGAGGATTATCAAGCAGTTATGCTTCACGCAGCTATGGAGAATCGTCTGCTGGTACAGCCTCGGTTCGAAACCTCTTATTTGCATAACACGTAAAGAATGTTTAACTAGTTTATAAAAGTTAAGGCAACAGATCTATCCTGAATTTTTTGGCGTCATTCTGTCCAGTGAGCAGGTATATTATCTCTTCTGAAGTTTTCGGGTCTTTGAAATATTTCAGGCTTATAGTCCCTTCAACCCCTGAATGGGTGTCGAATCTGTCTATGTTCGCTATCCTGTAAGGGTCTGCTAATAAGATGGCTTCATCTTTGTTGCTTTTCAGCCTGAACCAATATAAATCCCTGTATGAGCTGTCGAGCTTGTCGTTTACGACAGGTATCATTGCTATAATAAACTCTTTGTCATCCAAGCAGGTTGCTGAGTCGAATTTAGGCAGAGTCGGAAGGTTGAAGTCTACGTACCCGTTAAATCCTAGTTTTATGTTGTTCTGTATGAAACTTTGCCCATAATACGATGATGGCTGTCCTGACAGCAATGTTGCGAGGTTTACGACCTCAAGTGCAAACTTCTTTCCTGCAGGTGTGTCCTCAATACCAAAAGCGTATATTAGTTCTTCCCTGTTACCCCAGTAGTATGAATTCTCGTTAAGCCTGACAAATCCTTGCTTGTTATCTTGACCGGTAGGTTTCCATACTAACGATTGAGGATTCGCGAAAATCCTGTTCTTGTAGTTTTTGGTATCAAATTCTAACACCTTACCTTGATCGTTGATGCTGTAAAAGGTCAGGGGATAGCCACCGTATGCTGCGTCGTAATATCTTGATTCTGATACTGCGAAATGCTTTAGGTCCTGATTATCGAGGAAAACTATAGCATCTTCCAGGCTGAATGTGTCTTTTCCAGCAGGGTGATTACTTGAGTAGATATGGTCGTATCTGGCTATGTGCTGGCTGGCGTTTGTCGTGTTATACTTTGAGTCAATGACATAAATTTTGCTGCTTGAAGTTGAGTCTATTTTTGAAAGTGTAGGCAAGTAGGTGTTATTGCCGTCAATTGTTTGTATCCCTAAATCTTTGAAGCTTTGCAGATTTTTTATCTCTTTAGTTGGAGGTGTATCATAAAATTGACCGCACATTTCGAATAGGATTATTGATGGGTTATGTTCATCGGTTAATACCAGCGCAGGTGCGTAGTAATTATTTTTATATACGGTTGTTATACTGATGTTATTTATCCGTTTTGTAAGGCTCTGGCTTTTTATATTATTCTCGAAAGAACTGATTTCTGTTAATTCTATTACCGCCATTTTTTTGTGTTGCTCAGAGAGTCTTGTCTCTGGAACAATACGGGTTATTTTTTAGTTCTTTATAAACTTTGTTACATAAATAAGGTAAGATTTATAAACTTGGACAAATTCGTGGCAATTATGACAAATATCACCCAAACAGTCTGGAATCTTATATCCCAAGACCCGACTATTCAGAAGAATTTGCAAAAAAACCTCATAAATGTGAGGGCTTTAGCAAAATACTTGATAACCCATCATGGTTTGAAGGCGTCTATAGACTCAGTCATATCTGCTGTAAGAAGATACCCTTCTAGCAGGACGTTTAAGGAAAACGTCTCGGAGATTAAAGAAGTTTTTATAAGTGCGAACATATCAACTAAAAACAACCTTGCCTGTCTTGTTTTGAGGAATCAGTCGGATATCCAGAGGTACCTTTCTGAGATCACCAAGCTTACAGACTTTGAGAAGCGAGAGACCTTGAGGATGATCAAAGGCAAAAACAACCTAAAGATAGTAACTGACATGGGCAGTCTGCAAAAGATAAAAGATATATTCAGCGGTGCCCAACAGTTCGAAACTAAGGAAGGCCTTGGTGAGATACGAATAGTGACTTCTGATATCAAAGCAGATAAGACAAAAGGGGTAGCAGCGAGGATATCTAACGAGCTTCTGACTAATGATATTAACATAAGTGAGCTAATTTTTTGCGTGCCTGAAATCATAGTATACGTTGACCAGAAAGATTTGTTAAAAGCTCATGAAAGCATTATGCAGCTGTGCAAAGGCGGATAAAAATATTCTGAAGCTAAAAAATCTGAAAAACTCCGCGTTTTATTTGTCATATATAAAAACATTTTGCTAAACCAGCAGAATATAGCACAATTGTGTCATAATATTTATAAACATTACTTCAACTTTTATTATGGTAAAGAGAGTGAATAATCTTCAATCTTTGCAACAACTTAAAGGGGTAAAATAAAAACTGAAAAAGTGGTAACCAATTATTCTATAACCACAGGAAAATGGAGGCTAGAAATATGACTAAATATCCAAAAACCTTGGATGAATATGTAGAAGAAATAAAACTAGGAAAAAGAAGATTCGAAAACGCGTTCCAATCAGTATCTAGAATGGTACTCGAAGGAGACGACGCTATCGAAAAAGTGACAGTCAACGGAAAAGTAACGTACGACTTCAAAACTTTCCGAAGCGGCAAGAAGCATATAATAGGCATGTACGATGAAGTTAACAGCCTAGTATCCTACGTAAAAGAAGCAGCTGAAGGCGGATCCGCACGTGAGATGGCATTCGTCCTCGTAGGAGAGCCAGGAAATGGAAAGACTTTCTTCGTAGAATACCTATGCAACTTATATAGGGAGTTCTTGTCGAGGGAAGAAAACAGGAAGTTCACGTTCAAGTTCAAAATACCACAAGACCTTAAAGGGTATGGTATGATAAAAGACATAGAGTCACAAACATTCGAAGACCCTATGCTTTTGTTGATGAACATATTCTCGACACAGCAAGAAAACAAAGCGTTCTTATCCAAACTAGGGTTCAGCGACAAGAAAATAGAAGAAGTGTTCGAAAACCACAGGCCGCTTGGAGCATGCTCCGACTTCATACTGAAGGACCTGCTGGAATTCACGAACGGCGACCTGAAGAAGCTGAAAGAGCTTATAGACGTAGTCCCGGTTCCGATAAGCGAAACGATGGGGACGGTAACAGGAAAATACCCTGCGAAAGACAAGATAACCTCCTCAGCCGTAGACCTGCTAGGCGAAGAGTCAATACAAAGACTGCTCCACATAACCAACCCTGGAAACCCTTACAGATTCGACGTAAGAAGGGGAGCATTAGCGAGAGTAGCAGGCGGAGGAATCCACTTCAGCGACGAAATATTCAGAAACAAGAAAGACCTGGTCCAAGTGTACTTGGGGGTAATACAAAACAGGACTATAGAAATAGACGGGTTCAAATGGCCAATAGACACATTAATAATAGCCACGAGCAACAGCTCAGTCTTCAACAAATTCTTACAAGAAGACGAGGAAGCACCAATAGTCGACAGGTGCAGGATCTGCTACGTAGGCCACAACACTAACTACAAATTACAGCAAGACCTAACAAGATACGCAGTAGGGACAAAAGTCAAGACTACCTTGGCCAAGAAGAAACTGCACGAAGACCCGAACCTGAACTACGCAGCATCAGTATCAGTAGTCCTTTCAAGACTGCCGCACTCTGACAAGCTAACGCCTATAGAGATGATGAAACTCGCAGCAGGCGACACAGCGGGAGAGAAGAGCATAAAAACTTTGGCAGAAGAAATCGGGAGGCTCAACTACGAACCTGACGTGACAAAAAGATTTGGACAAAAAGGAATAGGTCAGAGAAACTTGGGAAGGGCCATACAGAAGATGATGGAAACAGCGGAGACCAACGAAGGCCAATGCATGTATGCCGAAGACTTCTTCAAAGCAGGAGAACAAGTAATACTAGACTACGTGCCAGACCAAGTAGACAGGGAAAAATACTTGAAAGACCTGAAAATCGCGAAAGGCCTGTACAGAGAAAGGATAATGACTGAGATATTCAACGCTTACATGGATGAGCCGCACGCAATCAAGAAAGACGTACTGAACTACGTAAACATGATAATAGGTATAGACGCGGAAAACCTCGGACCAGACAAGATATGGAAATACAGGGACAGGCAGACAAACGAACTCAAATCAATAAAGATTGACGAGAAGTTCATAGACAGCGTAGAAGAAAGACTGGGCCTTAAAACAAGAGAGCAAAAAAACACTTTCAGAACCTCCGTGAGAAAGATATACGGGCAAAAGCTCTCAACAGATCCTAACTACGACTTCATGGACAACTTAGAACTCGTAAGAGCAGTAACAGACGTAAGGCTGAAATCAGACGTCGCAGGGGCAGGAAGCCTGGTTGGCGCCTTAGCCAACAGGACTAACGAAGAGAACCAGCAGCTTTACGACAGGATGGTAAACACCATGTTGAAAAAGCTGAACTACTGCAAGACATGCGCTGAAAAAACGATAGAATACTTCTGCACACAGGAAGACGACAACTAAGGACAAACTCAGGAAGAGAGTATGACCAAAAGCAAGGCTTGGAAACTGTACGAGTCCTTAAAAGAAAAAGGGCTGAGCCCTGAACTAGAGCAAAAGATACTCAAAGAGCTCAGCTTCAAAGGACGACACAAAATTTCCAAGTATCCTCAGCTACCACCCTTAGACATGGGGGGAGGAGAGAT
>VGLX01000107.1 GCA_016866645.1 Candidatus Woesearchaeota archaeon
ATCCTTTACTGTCAGTTCTAGGCTTTTCACGCTTTTCGCTACATCCTCAAGCTCCTTGCCTACTAATTCTTTGACTATCTGGAAGCTCCTGAAAGTCCTCTTGTTCATCATGTCGAACTCTTTCTCGAAAGAATAGCAGAAGATTTCCAAGCTTACCGCGCTTAGGCCATCTGGGATTATAACTTTTTTCAGGAAAAGGCTTAACGCGTGAGTGTAAGCTGGCAGGTTCCCCTGCACTATATGTTTGACCCTGTCTTCGACCTTAGCATGGCTTAAGTCTACGCTTTCCAAAACTTTAAGGTTTTCTTCAACCTCATTTTTTAACACCTTAACATCGTTAATCTTTTCTTTAATCTCTGCAAGCTCTGAGCTGTTAGACTCTAGCCATCGGCTGACATCAGAAAGTTTCAAAACCTCTTCTTTCGGTTTCAGAAGGTTCTTGAAAAAATTTATCATTTTAGCAGCTCTAACGCTTCTTTATGGCTGACCTTGTTTCCTGCAACTATGCTTGGGCTTCCAAGCCTCCACTGGTTGCCTTGGTAATCAGTGGCTACTCCTCCAGCTTCTCTTATCATCACAACGCCTGCTGCTACGTCCCAGTCCTTGGCGCTCCTGCTGACTAGTACTCCGAACCTGTTGGTTAAGATACCGGATAAGTTGTATACTGCGCAGCCGCTTACTCGCATCTCGAAACAGCTGTTCAGGAACTTGCGGGTTACAGCTCTTGCCTCTTCAGAGTTCAAGCGGAAATAACAGCTGCTGATGCTGATCAGGCTTTCTTTCAAGTGAGAGTCTTTTATGGTGAGCTTCTTCCCGTTCAAGAAGCAGCCTTGTCCTACTTCTGCGCTGTAGACCTCTTTCATCGGTGGCAGGTAGATGACTCCGCCTATCGGCTCTTTGTTACGTGCTAGGCCTATCGAGACTCCGAATATTGGGATGTTGTATATGAAATTATGGGTGCCGTCTAACGGGTCTATCACCCACTTGTAATCCGCTTCCTTGTTATCGTCTCCGCCTTCCTCCCCGACTATGCTGTGGTCAGGATACTTTTTGAGTATTATCTCTCGAATCTTCTCTTCACATGCAGCATCTATGTTAGTCACTAGGCTGAGGTCATGCTTCACGCTGACCTTATTATCTTTCCCGTAGTTCTCCATTAATATTTTTCCGGCTGCCTTCGCAGCTCTGACTGCTGTTTGGATCATTTGAGAATGAAATTCGCAAGCAACGCTTCCAGTTGTACGAACTCGTCCGCTCCTTCTACCATCCTGAACTCTATCTCTCCGCACTTGTCTATAAGGCAGACTTTCCTCTCGTCAGGTATTTTCAAGGCCCAGACCTCTTTCTGTATCTGCTTTATGATATCTAACCCTGATAGCCCGTGCTGGAGCATAACGTCTAATAATTTGTCTCTTGCCCTGATGAAATCTCCCTTGACGGCTATCTCTAAGACTTCTTTGACTTCTTTCGGCCTGGCCGCGCTCACCAAGTCGTAAATCAATTCTTCTGTTATGTTCTTGCTCATGGCTGCGCAGCTCTGTAAGATATTCTTCATCCTTCTCGCATCGCCTTCGCATACTTCGAACAAAGTCTCTATCGCTGCCTTGTCAACCTTTATCCCTTCGCCTTTGGATATGTGGCTTATCAGGCCTTCAAAGTCTTCCTTGCTTAAAGGCTTGAACCTGAATACTGTGCATCTCGACTGTATGGGGTCGATTATTTTCGAAGAGTAATTGCAAGAAAGTATGAACCTTGTAGTGCTGGTGAAGTTCTCCATCGTCCTTCTTAACGCCTGCTGCGCCTCTTTAGTTAGTGAATCGCATTCGTCTAGGAATATTATCTTGAAAGGCACGTTACCAAGAGCTTTCAGCCTTGCGAAGTCTTTGATAGTGTTCCTGACAACATCTATCCCCCTGTCGTCTGATGCGTTAAGCTCTAAAAAATTCTGCTTCCAAGTTTCTTTGAACAAGGTCTTGGCAATTATCAAAGCCATCGAGCTCTTGCCAACTCCGGCGGGTCCTGCGAACAAGAAATTTCCTATGTTCTGCTGCTCAACCATGGCTTTTACTCTTTCAACTATTTTTTCCTGGCCTTTGAACTCTGAAAAAGTCTGCGGCCGGTATTTTTCTGTCCAGATTGAGTGCATAGGTTATTACCTTCTTTTACAACTTTAAATAGGTTATTGTTTTAAAAAACAGCACAGAACAAGTATACCACTTTTTAATAGTAACCTTTAAATAGTAAAGTTTCGGCGAGTATTCTAGGAACATGAAAGTACCTAAAACATTCATTCCAGAGAAGGATTTAGGAAATAATATTGAACAATTGCTCCAAGGCAGAAAAGTCCAGCCAGGAGGAATAGTGTTTTCATACGATGACCTGTTCAATGGAGGGGGCATCTTCAAAGAGTTGGCTCAAGTAATCTTGGACCAGGCCATAGACGAGAAGGACAGAGAGAAATACCTCCGAGAGCTGAAGGTCGCTAAGGATCTATACAAAGAAAACATCAAAGTATATCTCCAAATCTAAGAACATGAGAATACCTCAGATATTTATCCCTGACAAGGATTTAAACGAAAAAATTGAAATGCTGAGAAATCCTGAATATAAAACACTGAGAGAAATAACCTTGGAGGAGCTCATGCAAAATGATATGAATATCCTGCTCGGTAACCCAAAAGCTTACAAACGAGCTTGCCAACGAAATAAAATTCTAGAAGATGCGTTTTACAAAATCGTGAATGACACTTTTGAAGGTAAAGTGGATTGGGAAAATGATTATTATACGCCAGCGGAATACAAGGCGAAGGCAATTGTACTGGACTATAAAGGGAAGGGCATAATCATACCCGTCTTTTTCCAAGCCGTTCGAATCAATTCTGATTATAGACTTAAAGAAGGATTCTTACATCTGGGAAATGAGAATGGGCCGTGTAAAAACTCTGCTGACAAGCGAATTAAAGAATTAGCTAAAAAATATTTCAAGATTAGGAATATGGGTCCGTCTTATACTGTTTAAAATGAAGCTTCCGGAAACGTTCGTCTCAGGGAAAGACTTGGAGGAGAAAACCCAAGAGCTAACAAAAGAAAGAGAACTAAAAAAAATAGGAGACGTGCCTGAGAATATAAAAACTTTAGAAGACGCTTTGAAATATGTTCTTAACAGCGTAGTCACGGTTTATGGATATGACGACAAGAAAAGGATACATCCTGTTGAGCTTACTATCAAAGAGGCCATTAAAAACCGCATATCCTTTCGTGGGTTATTCTTATCAGATACGAATCCTTTAAGCTATAAAGGACTTTACTTTAATGAAGACCGGGCTGTAGATAATATAGCATTAGAGATTTCCCTTAACTTGAAAGATAGCTTAGAATACAACATCACCAAAGCAGGCATAGATAGAATAATATCATTTGTTAATGCTAAAAAAACCAGGAAGTGGTCGCTCTTAGGGATTTACAACCAGCAGGTAGGTGTTGGTCAGTATGTGAAAGTAAATGTTAAAACCTCTCCTGAGATTCTTTGGATTTTTGAAGCTTTCAAAGACTTCAAGCCAGTGATACACGGCGGAGCATTAAGAGACTTGTACTTAGGGATACCTCGGACTGGAGACGTTGACGTACAAGTATCACCTGATGGGCATAAAGGCGAGAAAGAGTTACACAAACTTTTCTGTAAAATCATGGACGAGGTCGAGCTTGCACAAAGAGGGAGGATACAAAGGAGCTACTACTCAGATGACCATACACCTTCACAGTATAGGGGTAAAAAAAACAAGGTGGTTTATGATATCGCAGGAGGAACATTTCCGAGATACTTGTCTATAGAAAACTTAAAGATGGAAACTCCAGATGAGCTGATAATACATGACCTTACGAAGAATGACTTGGACAACAAGCAGTTCAGGATGATAGACTCTTATAACGTTCCATCGAGGATAATAGCTAAGATATCTAAGCTTCAAAGTTTAGGGCTCAAGTTCCTTGATGAGGATCCTTCAGACTTATCATCCAAAGTAGATGCGGCTTCTTTATCAGAAAAAAAACGAGCCACCAGAAGTTAAAACTGGCAGTTGGCAGTATTAAAGAATTAAAATTTAAAAAAATAAAAAAAGAGAACTTTTCTAAAAACTCTTTATCTTAAGCTTTTAAAACTGTTCTTCGTCTTCTGATTCTTCTTCGCCGAAATCTTCAGTATCTTCGCTTTCTTCAGCTTTCTCTTCTGATGCCTCTTCAGATGATTCCTCTGATGCTTCTTCAGCTTCTTTTTTCGGCTCTTCTTCTGATTTCTCTTTAGCGTGACCTTTTTTCGGGCCTGTGTCTTCGGCTATAGGTCCGTCTGCTTTGCCTAAAACTTCTCCAAACCCTACTTTCCTAAGGACCCTTGTCACTCTTACCTTAACTTCGTCCCCTTCTCGGGTGTTAGGCACAAAGATAACAAAGCCCTTAACTTTCGCCACTCCATCCCCCTTTTCACCTACTGCTTCTATCTTCAGGTTTACTTCATCCCCGACTTTAACTGGGGCGAAGGACCTTCTTGGTCCGCCGAAACCGCCGGAATGTCCACCGAAGTGTCCACCATGTCCGCCGTGTCCGCCATGTCCGCCGTGTCCGCCGTGTCCGCCGGAATGTCCACCGAAATGTCTTCTTTCCATGTTCTAACTAACTCTCCTTATACGTCTATTTCTTATTGAAGAACTGCGCTTCTATTGGCTTTAGACCACAGTCTTTACATTCTCTCGTGGAAAAAAGCATATATAAAGCTTTGGATTTTGTAGGCTTCATCCATTAATTTGTTTTTGTAGGTTTTGTTGATTTGTGCGGGCGGTGTTTATTTTTAGGTTCTGGCTTGGTTTTTTTCTTTGTGGTTTTTTGTTGTTTATTTTATTCGAATACCCTGTCAGCTTGCTGCGGGGATGAATTGTTGGGAGGGGTATTTTT
>VGLX01000108.1 GCA_016866645.1 Candidatus Woesearchaeota archaeon
TTCTCCAACCTCTTAGCAACAGCTTTAGAAGGAAAAATCCTAAACTTATAAGCACGCATCACCAGAGCTTTCATAATCTAAAAAGAAAACCCTTCTCATTTTTAAACGCTCGCCACACACTTGTCCAGTTGTCCAGTACCTAAGCGTTTATCGACGATAGAAGTTATGAAGATTTTCCGAAACGGCTAGTTGTTCTTCTAAAACCAAGAGAAAATTTTCGAAGAAAAAAAATACCCTCCCAACAATTCATCCCCGCAGCAAGCTGACAGGGTATTCGAATAAAATAAAAAAGAGAAATTTTATTTAAATAATTCTGAACTATCCTCTTCAGGATGCTCTAAGCTCTTAAGCACTTCTAAAGCAACTACTTCTAAAGTCTTCTCATTCAGAACTTTCCTCATTTTTCGCGCCTCCGAAAAAGTGTTCTATTACATTAAAGTAACTCGTTACTAAACCTAATCAGTAATGGCAGAATCTTATATTTAAATCTTATCCTGCACTTTACTGGGCCTTGTACAGGAAGTCTTCCTTGCCTTCTTTCAGCTTGGCATGGGCCGCAGCCAACCTAGCTACCGGGACCCTGTAGACTGAGCAGCTGACATAGTTCAATGTCAGGTAGTGGCAGAACTCTATGCTTTTCGGATGCCCGCCGTGCTCGCCGCATATCCCCACTTTCAGGTCAGGCCTTGTCTTTCTGCCCCAGAATATGCTCATGTCCATTAACCGGCCTACTCCTTTTATATCCAAAGTTTCGAAAGGGTTGTTCAGTAGTATTTTCCTTTGGTTGTATAAAGGCAGGAATTTGCTTTCAGCGTCCTCCCTTGAGAAAGAGAACGTAGCTTGGGTTAAGTCGTTAGTTCCGAAGGAAAAGAACTCTGCTATCTCAGCAAGTCTTCCAGCTCTGGTGCATGCCCTGACTACTTCTATCATGCTGCCGAATTTGAGGTTCACTTTGGCGCCGTACAAGGCTTCAACTTCTGCTTTTAGGGATTGCAGCATATCGTGCACCCAGATCAGCTCTTGTGCTGTGCACACTTGCGGCACCATGAGCTCAGGCATTATGTTCTTACCTTCCTTGATAAGCTCTGCTGAGGCTTCTAAGAGCGCCCTTATCTGCATCTCGTAAATCTCGGGGTAAGTGATTCCTAACCTTACTCCCCTATGGCCCAGCATCGGGTTGACTTCTGCTAATGCCCTGACTTTTTTCAGCATTATCTCTTCTTTCTCGAGTATCTTGTCCCAGAGTTTAGTGTCTTTGATCTCTGCAAGTTCGGTCGACATGTGCCTTAATAGCTTGACGTATTTCTTGAGTATAGGGTCTTCTTTTATCTTAACAGATTTTGGTACTTGCTCCATCGTGTCTAGTAAGTGCTTGAATCCTCGGAGCTGGTCTATCTCTAGGCTTAGCTCTTCTGCGCTCGGCAGGAACTCGTGCAGTGGAGGGTCTAGAAGCCTTACTGTTACTGGCAGTCCTTCCATTGCTTTGAGTATCTCTTTGAAGTCGTTTTTCTGCATAGGGAACAATTGCTTTAATGCCTCGATCCTTTCCTCTTGCGAGTCTGCAAGTATCATGTCCCTGACTATAGGCAGTCTTTCTGCTGCGTTGAACATCCTTTCTGTCCTGCAAAGGCCTATTCCTTCTGCTCCGAACTCTCTTGCTTTTATAGCATCTGTCGGTGTGTCTGCGTTAGCCCTTACTCCTAATGTCCTTATGCTGTCCGCCCATGACAATATTGTTGATAGTTCTTCGCTGAACCCTCGGTCTATGGTAGGTACTTCTCCTAGGTATACGTTGCCTGTCGAGCCGTCGACTGTTATTATGTCACCTTCGAGTATGTGCGTTTCGCCTACTCTTGCGACTTTTCCGTTACTCTCAAATGTTAACGCTTCGCATCCTACCACGCATGCTTTGCCCATGCCTCTGGCTACTACTGCTGCGTGAGATGTCTTGCCGCCTCTGCTTGTGAGTATGCCTCTTGCCCTGAAGAATCCGTGAACGTCTTCTGGCTTTGTCTCTTCCCTTACGAGTATGACTATTTCCCCGATTTTTCCTCTTCGCTCTGCTTCGTCTGCTGTGAAGACAACTTTTCCAGTAGCTACTCCTGGACTGGCTGCTGTGCCTTTGGTTAATGGCTGCCCTGTGAATTTCGGGGCTACGCTCTTATGCAGGAGCTGCTGCACCATCTCAGGATTTACCCTTAGCAAAGCTTGTTCCCGCGTTATCAGGCCTTCGTCAGCCAGGTCTTTTGATGTTTTTACGGTCGCTGCTGCGTTTAGCTTGCCGTTCCTTGTCTGGAGCATCCAAAGCTTTTTCTTCTCTACCGTGAACTCAAAGTCTTGTACTTCTCTGAAATGGTTTTCTAAAGTTTTTCTAACACCTTCTAACTGCTCGTATATTACTGGCACTTCTTTCACCATCTCTGCTATAGGCTTAGGTGTCCTTATCCCCGCAACGACGTCTTCCCCTTGCGAGTTAATCAAGTATTCTCCGAAAAGAACGTTTTCTCCTGTTCCAGGGTCTCTTGTGAACGCTACGCCTGTTAGTGAGTCGTTGCCCATGTTTCCGAATACCATTGTGCATACGTTGACTGCTGTGCCATCGGCTATTTCGGGTGTTATGTTGAACTCTCTCCTGTAGTCTACTGCCCTTTTACCCATCCATGATTTGAAAACGGCTATGACTGCGAGCCCTAATTGCTTGTACACGTCTTGCGGGAATTCTTTCTGTTCTTCCCTTAGCACTTTTTTGAATGATTCGCAAGCTTCTTTTAACGCTTGGGCGTTCATCTCGGTGTCTAGCTTCACGCCGTATTTCGCTTTTATTTCGTTGAACACGCTGTCGAATTTTTCGTCTTCTACGCTTAATGCTATGTTTCCGAAGAGTTGTAAGAATCTTCTGTATGAGTCGTAAGCGAACCTTTCGTTTCCTGAAGAAATGGCTAGTCCTTGAACGGTCTTATCGTTAAGGCCTAAGTTAAGGATAGTGTCCATCATTCCAGGCATTGATATGGCTGCTCCGGACCTTACTGAGAACAGCAAAGGGCTATTTTCGTTGCCTAGGTTTTTTCCTAGCTTTTTTTCTACTGCTTGGATGTTTTGCCTTATCTCTTCTGCAAGGCCTGATGGCAGCCTGTTCTCTTTGTTGTAGTCCAGGCATGCTTCTGTCGTGATTATGAATCCTGGCGGGACTGGCAGGCCCATCTTTGTCATTTCGCAGAGCCCGGCGCCTTTTCCACCTAACAGTTTCTTGTCTTTATAGTTTCCTTCTTCGAATTGGTAAACGTATTTTTTCATTGTCTGATAAATAAGGTGTTGTTGTTTTATAAAGACTGTTGTTCTGTTTTAGAACATTATTCGGGAATCATACTTCGTAATACACCTATTTTGTTACTACTGACTAATAGAAACATTTATATATATGCATATGGTGTAGAATATAGACATATACGATAAATGATCATTATCGGGAGGAAAATAAAATGTCAGCAGAACTTCGGGATGATGGATACAAATCAAACCCTAAACCAGAAACTAAGGTTAGTATCCAAGAATATGGAATACTTCTTGGCAGGAAGCCAAACTCAAAAGACTTAAGGGACCCAGTCCACTTCAAAGAAATATACAGAGGACTTATAGAATCAGAAGATGACAACCAGATACTGCTAAGGGCACAAAAAAACTTTGAGAAGAAAGGGTACGAAGTCCTAACAGTAAGGCTGAAAGTAGAAGGGAAAATAAGCCTGGAAGACACCTTAGAAGTCAAAGTAACCAACTCCTTGCTTAGGCCATCATCTGAAGGGACGCTAGGGTGCGATTTTGAATTATAGTTCATTATTTATTTTTTTAATTGATAAACATATATCAATCACATTCTCAAATCTGTAAACTAACGAAAAGTATAAAAGACGCACAATTCTCAAAAGGGATATGTTAGTCGATGTTCATGCGCATATGGAACACCCTTTGTTTAAGAACGACCTAAAAGAAGTCTTAGCAAGGGCAGAACAGGCAGGAGTGAAGACGATAATAAGCAGTGGTACAAATCCCCATCTGAACATTAAAACTTTAGAGCTTGCAAAGCAATTCCAAATAATTAAGCCAGCATTAGGCATTTACCCTACCGACGGGCTAGTATTGTCAGATAAAGAGTTTGATGATGCTTTGCAGTTCATAAGGAATAATAAGAAGAACATGATTGCCATTGGGGAAATAGGTTTAGACTTCCAGGAAGCTAAAGACAAAGCAAAAGAACAGGAACACAACTTCTTAAAACTCTTAGGCCTAGCAGAAGAGCTTAATCTTCCGGTAATAATCCATTCTAGAAAAGCAGAAGAAAGAGTAATCGCGGCATTAGAGTCTTCAAAGCTTAAAAAAATAGTCTTGCATTGCTTCTCAGGAAACATGAACCTAATAAAAAGAGCCGAAGCTAATGGTTGGATGTTCTCGATACCTTGTAACATAACCATGTCAAGCCATTTTCAAAGCTTAGTTAAGCAAGTCTCTATGAACCAGTTATTAACAGAAACTGACGCGCCATTCTTGCCGCCTGTTAAGGGCGAGCGTAACGAACCTAAAAACGTGTCTCAGACGATAAGCAAGATTTGTGAAATAAAATGCCTCGATCGTGAAGAAGCTGAAAACATGATTTTCATGAACTTTCAAAAAACTTTTTAAAAAATGGTTTCACAAAAAGTTAAAAAAACGCTAGAAAAGCAGGGTTACCGTTTCGTAGGAAGCCACTCGGCTTGTAAGATTTGCGAGTGGACCAGAAAAAGCTTAGTAGACGAAGACGTCTGTTATAAACAAAAGTTCTATGGCATAAAATCACATCAATGCTGCCAAATGACTCCGTCTATTTTCTGCGTGAACCGTTGCGTATTTTGCTGGCGCGACACTTCTTTAACAACTAAGATGGTATTCAATAA
>VGLX01000109.1 GCA_016866645.1 Candidatus Woesearchaeota archaeon
AAAATCATCAGGATACCCTAAAAGGTTGTTAAACTCTTTTTGAGTCATCTCATCATCTGTCACTATCTGGGGTTTGGGTATGTTCTCATCCAGCTTTATGTTCATCTTCCCTGCGACTATCTTCATGATGTCATCAGCATACTGCCTGAAGTTTTCTATCTCGCCTATCTTTTTATTCGGAAAGCTTTTCTCCACCTTCTGATCTAAAGTTGCTGTTTGGACGTAAGAAGGAACAGTTACAGGGCTTGCCACTAGAAAGCTTACAAGCGATAAACCCACTAACACTTTTTTTAGCATAACCCCCTCACTAAAAGGGATGCTTCACTCATTTATATAACTTTTTAACAAAATTAGATAAGAGCCGTTTTCAAGGCTTGCCTGCAGTTACAGTCATCCCCACTTATTTTAGGTATCACTGCTGTGAAAAGCTCTTTGACCTTAGAAACGTTCTCGTTCATTATCTTCACAACTTCATCTATGTCAACAGGCTTGTCTTTCCAGCAGTCGTAGTCAGTGACCATAGCGACAGTAGCGTAGCATATCTCTGCTTCTCTTGCAAGAGTGGCTTCTGGGTGCATCGTCATACCTATGATGTCCGCGCCCCAGCATTGGTACATTCTGCTTTCCGCTTTTGTCGAGAATCTAGGGCCTTCAACCACTACACAAGTCCCTCTGTCATGGAATTTTACTTTCAGTTTCTTAGCCTCTTCTATAAGCTTTTTTCTAAGTGTCGGGCAGAAAGGCTCCGCTGTTGAGATATGGCATACTTGGTCCCCTTCGTAGAAACTTGTTGCTCGTTTACAAGTCCGGTCTATGAACTGGTCGACTATAACCAGCTCTCCAGGCTTGTATTCTTCTTTTAATGATCCTACGGCTGAGCTTGCTAGAATATGGGTTACTCCTAAGCTTTTCAAAGCCCATATGTTAGCCCTGTAGTTTACGTTGCTTGGGTTGATCCTATGACCTGTTCCGTGCCGAGGTATTATCGCCATTTCTACACCTTTGAAGACGCCTGTTGTCACTAAGTCTGATGTTCTTCCGAAAGGCGTGTTGACCTTAATCTTCTTAGAGTCTTGTATAAGATTCGGGTCGTAAACGCCTGTCCCTCCGATTATTCCTACTTTTATCATGGTAATATTTCTCAAAGTCTTGTTTGTTTAAAAATATTACTAAATCTTAGGTAAATAGAAACTTTTAAAACATTTGACTGTCCAAAAGAGAATTATGGAAGTTACCCATAATAATAAAGTGTTAGCAAAAAAAGTTAAATGCTACACCAATATTTTCTCAAAATCTTTAGGCTTAAGGTTCGCAAAGCCTTTGGAAAAAGGCCAAGCGTTGATACTTGCAGCCGAAAAAGAAAGCATTTCTGAAACAATGATCGACATGTTATTCGTATTCTTTCCTATCGATGTGTTATGGCTTAATGAGCGTAAGGAAGTGGTTGATATCAAGAAGAGTGTTAAGCCTTTCACACCGTTACTGATTCCTAAGAAGCCAGCAAAGTATGTGATAGAGCTTAAAGCAGGAAGCACCGATAATATTATAATAGGGGACAGGTTAAGGTTTTAACCATGGAAATCGCAGCAGTCGGAGGTTATAATGAAGTAGGCAAGAACATGACTGCCTTGAAGATAGGTGATGAAGCTGTCGTTCTTGATATGGGATTCCATCTTCCAAAGATAATAGACTTTGAAGAGGAAGGCGGTGACAGGAGGACCGTAACCACAGATAGCCTAAGGAGCATAGGCGCGATACCTGAAGACAGGATAATCGACGCTTGGAAGACAAAAGTCCGTGCTATAGCCCTTGGTCATTGCCACCTGGATCATATAGGCGCAGCGCCTTACTTAGGTAGCAGTTTTCCAGGCGCTTTAGTGTTAGGTACGCCTTACACTTTAGAAGTTTTGAAAGCGATGATGGATGACGAGCTTAGGTTCGACAACAAACTGAAGACCGTGCAGCCTAATTCTAGCCTGAAGATAAGCGACAATATAGAAGTAGAGTTCATCAACATGACACATTCTACGCTACAGAGCACGATGATGGCTGTTCATACCAAAGAAGGGACCATACTTTATGCTAATGATTTCAAGTTCGACAACCACCCTGTAGTTGGCAGCAAAGCAAATATCGAAAGGCTTAGAGAGCTTGGAAAAGAAGATCGTGTCAAGGCTTTGATAGTCGAGAGCATCTACGCGAATGACGAGAGAAAGACTCCCTCGGAAAAAGTTGCCAGGGAGATGCTGAAAGACTTGTTCATGAGCACTGAGAACGAGCAGAACCTTATAGTTGCGACTACTTTCGCAAGCCATATCGCCAGGCTAAAAAGCATAATCGATTTTGGAGAAGCGATAAATCGGAAGATAGTAATCTTGGGCAGGAGCATGCACAAGTACATAACCTCTGCAGAGAGCCTTAACTTAGTGAACTTCTCAGACCGAGCAGAGATAATAGGCTACGCTGGGCAGATAAAACGCAAGCTGAAAGAGGTCGAGAAGCAAGGCAGAAGCAAATACTTAGTGATCTGTACTGGTGGCCAAGGTGAGCCGGGTAGCGTCTTGCAGAAGATGGCTGCCGACCAGTTGTCTTTTGAGTTCCAGAAAGAAGATCATGTGATATTCTCTAATAGAGTGATTCCTGTAGAAGTGAATAGGATGCACCGGGAAGCTTTAGAGAAAAGGCTTAGGGATAAGAAAGCAAGAATTTTCTCGAACATTCATGTCTCAGGCCACGCAGGCAGGGAAGACTTAAGGGATCTGATAAAGATGACATCTCCAGAACATATCATTCCTGCGCATGGTGAGCCGCAGATGCTTAGCGCATTAGGCGAGCTTTCTGAAGAGCTAGGTTACACTCTTGGAGTTGACATTCATATAATGGGTAATGGGAAAATCATAACAGTTTAGATCCTGCCTTTTAGGACAGTCTTAAGGTCTGCTCCAGTTTCTATAGTAAAATTGTAATTAGTGTGGTTTTTTAGCGAACCGTTTTCTTCTTGTATGCAAGATGTTGCTATTTCTTTTCCGTCTTCCAATACTTTCTCGTCAGGGATTTTTTTGTCTAATTCTTTGAAATTGATAGTTTCGTTTTTTCTTATATTATCTATAGTCGTTTCGTAATTGCACCATTTGTCATCTATAAGCACTTGCAGCCATGTATGGCCATAATTCACTTTTTTACCATCATACTTGTAGCCCATGTTAAGCCTTACCTTGTCTTTCATGCTAGGCTTGCCTATCTGGTCTGCTAAGTATAAATAATTGCTGTACGTGAATAGTGAGAAGTATTTGCAGTCTGCACTTCCTTTATATGCACTTCTTTTTCCAATGTGCCATCCAGCACGGTAGTCTAGTTTTTTTGATGCTATTGCGTGAGCCGCTTTTAATAATTGTAATGGCTCGACAGTTTGCCTGTCTATGCTTGCTAGGATATCTTCTAAGTATTTGTCTGTCTGGCAGACCTTTTGGACTTTTGGGTTAGTAGCTTCTTTTTTTAATTCCCAGGTCCCTACGCTGGTTGCTAATGGTAGTGCATAATAGTTAAAACCTGCTAACAGGGTTCCGTAAAATACTATTCTTTTAAGTGTGTTTTTGAGTTTCATTTTAGTGTTTTTTTAAAAATTGACTTTTGCTAATACATAATTTATACCTGCAAGGGCTAATTCTACAGCCCCGGTACTAAACATTTTAGGGTCTTCTCCAAAAAAGTTTTTCACTCCTAAATAGGTCATACAGATGCCTGCTGTCAAGAATAAAGTACCTAGTGCTGCATTGCCTTGTTCGTTTTTTATTCTCTCTGTTAGCCCTTTAGAGGACGTCCTATATAGACTATTAAAGTCTTTTTTAGTTTCCTCAAAATCTGCCTTCCATCCTTTTTTTGTTAGGTATGATTCTAATGTTTGCATTTTAACCCCCTTTTATTGATATTTTAATGGTTTTACAAGTATATAAACCTTTCGTTTTGTGACTACTTATCAGTAGTTACACTTTTCGGTAGAATTTCGTTCTTAACATAAGAATAAAGATGCCTAGCCTCAATGCCTGTATTAAAACTAAATAAGAAATCAGTATTATCCTCTAAGTCACCATTATTATAAGTTATCCACGAAGATGGAACACAAGTGGTGTAGTCTAAAACAGCATAATCCGGAATCAAATTATCAATACTACCAAAATCAATATTGTCATCTCTGTCAAACAAATCATTGGTAGTCTCATAATCACGCCAACGACCCCCATCATAAAATTGTAACCAAACATGACCCGCATCAACACGATTACCATCAGAACTAAGACCCATACAAATCCTTACCTTATCCTTAAGATCACTCCTACCTAACTTATCTGCAAGGCTTAAGAAATTGCTGTAAGTGAATGCTGCAAAATACCTGCAATCCGCCTTTCCCTCTACATAAGCTCTTTCTTTCTCATTACACCAAAACGATGCAGTATAATCAAGCTGTTTAGACACCAAAGCATGAGCTGTTTTAAGAAGCTTTAAGGCATCACATCCCTTGATATCTATAGAATCGACTATGCTTTCTAAATTCTCATCAACTTTACAGACCTGCTGAATCCTACGATCTTTAACCTCGTGCTTCATCCACTTCGCAGCGCCAAAACTGCAGACAGAAGACCCAAAATAATTAAGAAAAGCTAATACAGAACCATAAAAAACAACCCTTTTTGCAATAAATCTTAACCAGCCCATATTACATACTCAATAATGCTCTCTGCGTATATAAACCTTGTTAAGTATATTTTCTGATTGATGTTGGTTAGTATTATTTGGCACAACTGTTTTTCTTTGGTTCTTTGTTTATATTCTGTATTACAATAATGTTTATATAGTTTTGTTGTGCCTAGATTATGGTAAGAGGTGAGTATGATGTATGAGAGGGTT
>VGLX01000110.1 GCA_016866645.1 Candidatus Woesearchaeota archaeon
GAAGAATAAGCGCACAATCCATCTTTGTTACATAGTCTTAAGAGAATCCTACGTTTCGGCTTTGAAAACACTATGTTTTGGGCACACGGCAAAACGAACAACGCCCTGCCTCGGCGTAAAACTTCTAGTTCAATCTTGTAGAACTCTAAATTGTTCCTTTACTTGAAAACTATCTCTTTCGCAATGTCGATCATTTCTTTACAATTTTTTATTAGGTCTTTGATTTTTGTTTCGTCTTTGACTGATGTTTGTATGCCGTATGTGTAGTTTTCTCTCATTTCTATTATGTTGCTTTCTTGTATTTCTTCGATGTCTGCGTGTTTTAGCATGTTTATGAATTTTGTGTCGATGCTTATTTTGCCTTCTTCGTTTAGCCATTCTATTAGTGCTATGGTGCATTCTTGGTTTCTTGATTCGTAGCCGAATTTGATGGCTATTGCTAGGAAGCAGTGGTATATGCTGTAAAATCCGGCGGCTATTGACCAGTCTGAAAATCCGATTTCTTTGAACTTGCTTATTGCCTTGAGTTGTGCTCTGCTTTTATGATATGTTTTCTTGCCATGTCAGTATTTGGGGTTGTTTGTAGTATTCCTCTGTGTTTGATTCTTTTGCCTTGTCTTTTGCATTCTTCGATTTCTTTTTTTGCTTTGTCTATGCACCATTTAGTATGCTTAGAGGCTTGTGACATCTTTTATCATCTCCACATAATCATCCTGTCCATATAGTATGACAGAATTTTTTATGATGTTTAGCGTGGCTTCTTCTTTCTTTTTAATGTTTTTTAATAGGTCGTCTGCTGTCAGTTCGATGGAGTGTATTTTTTTGGGCAATAGCTCTTCTTTTTCTTTGAGGATGTTTTTTACTTCTTTGAGAGCTTCTTTTTTTAGGACTATCATGAGGTCTATGTCGCTTGCCTTTTCGTAATTTTTTACTGCGGAGCCGTATAGCATTATTATTCTTCCTTCTTTGAATAACGCTTTGAATTCTTCTTTCCATCTTTTGAAGTTGTTAGCCTCGTCTGCTAGTAAGAATGATATGAGTTTTCTTACGTAGTCGTCGTTTAGTTTTGGTTTGTAGACTATTGATTTGCCTATCTGCTTGGATAATAGTAGGTTTTCTTTTAGGAGCCTTTTGAACACTTTCTGTGCCCCGACATGGCTTATCCCTAAGACTTTGCTGATAGAGTTGGCATTATAGAAAGTGGTGAAATCCTTAAATAGTATAAGCAACGATTCCTTTTCTTTTGGGGTTAAAGACACCATGGTAACATCCAGTTACTATATAGAAACTATTAGTTACTATATAAAAGTTTTGGTTTTCCAATTTTTAAACTCCGCGTCTGGTTCTGCGTTCTGCCCCGGCGGACCTTATTTTCCGACTAGGATTTGAAACTGAGAAGAACGCCTGAACAGTAAATCTTTTAAAAGATTGTTTATTAATTTATTATAACGAGGCGGTATTTTTATGAAGCAAATCGGAATTTTAGGTTTAGTTCTTATCTAGCATCTTTTTTAGCTGTTGCTGAAGAGATGGAAAACCCTTGGACAGAAACACAGACAAGCACGGGTGGAGCGCAGGTTCAGAATCAGTGAGAAGGCGCTTCTAATACTCCTGGTACTGGTGCTCAAGGGCCAGGGCAAGCTATTGGTGTTGGAGTTCAGACAGATACCCAGACGCCCAAAAAGATTAAATCCGGACTTTATATAGTCGAAGGTGGAAAGCAACTACAAGTTCAAGAGCAAAGCAACAATAGAATTGGAATAAAAGTGGGTGTTGTTGCTGCACAAACTTCTATGGAAATGACTCAAGAACAAGCGCAAGGTAAGACGTTAGTAAGAGTGAAGCTAAGCAACGGCAAAAAAGCTGAAGTGAAAGTAATGCCAGATGTAGCAGCTCAGACAGCATTAGTAAAAGTAGAAGTGGGCGCTGTAAAAGGCGAAGTGATCGGAGTCAAGAAGCCTTGGTGGGCATTAATCGCCAGCGAACCTGCAGCCTTGTCTCCTGACAATACTTTTTTTTTGAGTAAGAAGATTAGTGAATAAGAACATAGACTTACTATTCACCTAAGTTTGAGCGAGCAAGAGGAGGCTGGCTAGCGGTTTAGCGTCAACCTCCGCGCTGTTTTTTTATGAGAACTGCTCAAGCGCTTTGAGCTTTTTCAAGAAAAAGGCCATGATAGAAAACTAAAGAAGAGAACTCGTTAACTCTTCCGGTTTTTTGCACCACTGAATACCTTATAATGGGCTTAAGTGATATTTAAGCCTTTGCTATGAAGCTTGTTCACATGAAAAATGCAAAATGCTAGTGAAAAAAGAGTATAATAAACTTTATAAAAAGGCTAAAACTTTTCTAAAAACGACTGAACTATAATGGTGAAGGTGAATAAAGAGCGGTGTAAGCTCTGCGGTATTTGTATAAGTTTCTGCCCTATTAAGATACTGGACGTTAAGGGCAAAGAGATAATCCAAAAGCCGGGCAGCAAGTGCAGCAAATGCAGGATGTGCGAGAACTACTGCCCCGAGATGGCTATAGAGGTCGAGTAAAGGATGAGATACGTGATAGAACACACTTACGTGAACCTTGTACCGCTTAGTTTCATACCGAGAGGAGTAGCAGCTTTGACAGGCATAGAGTCTTTCAAAAGCCTTAATGACCTGACAACTGGGAAGTTCCGTAAAGAATCGTTCAAGCCTTACAACCCTGAAGGGTTTGACGGCGTAGAGTTCAACTTCTCAATAGAGTCGTTATTCACGAAAGATTGGGATGTAAAAGAGAAAAGGCTTGAAAGGTTCAAGGAGAGGAACTGGCCGTTGTACACCTTCCATGCAGGGCACGAAAGCGAGCTGGGATGCTTCAGGGACGCTTGCACGAGCCTGGCAGACGACGATGACCTGACAAAGAAGAAGATAAAAGTGCAGATACAAGCCGCGGCAGAGCTTCAAAAGGCGACAGGCATTGGTAAGAGCCCGATAATAGTGTTCCATACAGGATACCTCCCGCAGAAGTCATCAGTTCCGGACGCGGTGTTGAAGAACTTAGAAACAGCTGTAAAAGAGGCTGAAAACAAAAAGGTTATTGTCGCTTTAGAGAACATGCAGCATTCAAAAAAATGGTACCTCATCGGATCAGACTACAAAGATTTAGAGTATATAATGAAGAAAGTCGACAGCCCATGGCTGAAGGTATGCTTCGACTGGGGCCACGCAAACGCTTACGCTTGGGAATACGCGAAAAAGGCCAAGAACCCTAAAGAGTACTTGGAGAACTTCTCATACCACTCACAGATAATCGACGCGCTGAACAAGAAGATATGCTACACGCACATACATTACAACGAATCGCAGCAGAACTTTTCTTACGGCGAGGACGAGCATCTTCCGTTAACGAGGATACCTCAAGGTTTCATGGCGGGCTTTGAACGCACGATAGAAGAGATGCTGGAAAAGACCTCGATAGCCGAGCACGATTTCATCCACCTGGAGCTTTTCCCTTTCACTTTCTGGAAGAAAGGATCGACACGCAAAGAGCAGATACAAAGCATAAGGATAATCGAAGGGATAAGAGGCAAGGAAAAATGAAAAAGCTGATGCAGGGCAACGAGGCCGTGGTTGAAGGCTCTTTAAAAGCAGGGTTGAAGTTTTACGCAGCCTACCCCATAACTCCTGCAAGCGAGATAATGCACGTCATGGCAACGAAAAAAGGAGTAGCTTTTGTCCATGCAGAAGATGAGATATCTGCTGTCAACATGGCAGTAGGCGCGTCAATAGCCGGAGGAAAAGCTATGACCTCGACAGCAGGCCCAGGTTTCAGCCTTATGCAAGAGACTATCGGCCTAGCGGCCATAACCGAGACTCCAGTAGTTATCGTCGATGTGCAAAGAGTTGGACCTGGGACAGGTATGCCGACTCTGCCAGCACAGGGGGATGTCTTGCAGTCTGCTTACGGCCGGCACGGAGACACTTACCCAATAGTCTTATGCCCTAACTCTGTGGAGGAATGCTACAAGTACACTATAGAGGCTTTCAACGCGGCAGAAGAGATTCTCGGCCCGGTGATACTATTAAGCGACGGGTTCGTCGGGCACCTTTACGAGACAGTAGACCTAGAGAGCATAAAATATGATATCAAGAACAGGAACACCGAGCCATTCGGGAAGGGTGTCAGGCACTTCACAGGCCTAGTGTCGAAGAACTGGGTGCCTCAGACCAAAAGCGCAGAAGCCTACAAGGAATGGCTCAGAAGGGTCAAGAAAAGGACTGAAGAGGTTTCGAAAAGATACGCCTTCTACGAATACGCAGAGAACAAGAAAGCTGACACCTTACTGATCGCTTACGGGATAACATCACGAGTATTGCTCCCTCTGAAGGACAAGTACTCGATATTCAGGCCGATAAGGATGTACCCTGTCTTGGAAGAAGAGCTGAAAAAAATCGCCTCGAAGTACAAGAGGGTAATCGTCGTCGAGATGAATGACGGCCAGTACCAGAAAGAGGTCGAAAGGGTATTGAAGAGGGAAGTAGAATTAATACCTGTGCTTGGCGGCAGCATAAGCCTGGAAGGGATAAGGAAAGAATGGAAGTTATAAAAAGAAGCCTGGACGAGCTGAACATTATAGAGCAGATAGAGAAGAAAATATCCCTGTCAAGCAACGTGACGATGAAGAGGAAGTACTTAGAACGGCTTAAGAAAAGGGACTACTCAGTGTTCTTCGCAGTAGACGAGGGAGAAGAAGTAGGGTACGCGGTGTCTTACGGGAATGAAGGGAAGTTCTATATCTGGACGATAGCTGTGCTTGAGAAGTACAGGGAGAAAGGCGTAGCCAAGGACTTACTGCAAAGGTCTATAGACGCG
>VGLX01000111.1 GCA_016866645.1 Candidatus Woesearchaeota archaeon
TATGCGCATATTATACGGCGGTGCAGGGCAGCACAGCTACAAACGAGATGAGATAAACAAAAACGCGTTTGATAGGATAATAAAAGACACATTCGAAGGCAAAATAAAGTGGAAAGAAGACATGCTAGTACTAGAAAGATACACAGCACACGCAACGATAATCAACCACCAAGGCATAGAAATAGTAACTCCCTTAATGTTCCATACGGATGACTATCCTAGCCACGGAATAGGCCCATTAGGCAAAGAAAGATGGGGGTACTTACATATAGGAGACGAAAGAGGACCATGCAAGAACAGCTTTTATGAGGGCGTTAAGAAACTAGCAACGGAATACTTTCAACTAGAACTAGACAAGCCAAAAAGAAAAATAAAAAAATGAAACTTCCAAAGACTTTCGTACCTGAAAATAAGGAAAAGCTGGAAGAAAAAGCTAAAGAATATGTTAACCGAGTAGAATACGTCCAGAAGCCTTACGATGAAGAAGAACTAGGGGTAGGCGCTACTGCAACGCTGCCTGAAGAGGTGTTAAGAGGCCTAATGTTTGCGCCCTCAGGATATGGCAAGGCAAAAGATGAAAAACCTCCTAGAAGTTTAAGCATGAAATACATAGAAGAGTGGGCAGAAGAGTTGGAAAAGAAGCTTCTCGAAGACTACACTACTCTGTAATAAAATTTTTAAAGCGAAAATAACCCCTTATACACGCTAATGCCGGATTTGAACAAGCTAATACAGACACTACATCCTTTGGAAAGGGCGGTGATACCAGTTCTAGAGAATGATATAGACGCTTTGACTGTCATAAGAAAGACAGGCATGAAAGAAGTGGAAGTCATGCGCGCCCTGCAATGGCTTGAGAACAAAGGTTTAGTCAAGATCAACCAGACATTAAAAGAGATAGTCAACCTTGACAAGAACGGCGCCTTGTACGTCATGGAAGGCATGCCGGAGAAGAGGTTCTTGCAAGCATTAACCGAAGACGAGTCAATGACCCTGGATGAAATCAAGGACAAAGCACACCTGACCAAAGAAGAGATTAACATATGCTTAGGCCTCTTGAAGAAGAAAGGCGCTATAGAGATTCTTCCCAGGATGAGGGTAGACGTGACTGAAGAAGGCAGGCTGCTCCTTGGAAAGGAAAGCTTAGAAGAGCAGTTCCTAAGAAAGCTCCCGTTAGACTTAGCGCATATGGCCAAAGAAGAAAAGTACGCTTATGAAGAGCTGAAAAAGAGGAAAGAAATCATAAAGATAGATGTTACAAGGATTAAAAAAATAAAGCTGACAAAAACAGGCGAAGAGCTCTCAAGGCTCAAGCTCAGCGACCAGTTCATAGACTCCTTAACCCAAGACGTACTGTCAAGCGGAACTTGGAAAGAGAAAAACTTCAGAAGATACGACGTAACGATAAACGTGCCAAAGATACACGGGGGCAGGAGGCACTTCGTAAACCAAGCAGTAGAATATATCAAGAGAGTCTGGCTGGACATGGGCTTCAAAGAGATGAAAGGCAACATAGTCCAGACATCATTCTGGAATTTCGATTCATTATTCACAGCACAAGACCACCCTGTAAGGGACTTGCAAGACACTTTCTACCTGAAAAACCCTGCAAGAGGAATCCTTCCAAAGAAAGACTTAATAGACGCCATCAGGAAGACCCATGAAAACGGCGGGAACACAGGAAGCAAAGGATGGCAGTACTTATGGGACAGGGACGAGTCGAAGAAAAACGTCTTAAGAACACACACCACAGTGCTAAGCGCTAAGACAATAGCCGCTTTGAAAGAAACTGACATGCCTGTCAAGTTCTTCTCAGTAGGCAAATGCTTCAGGAATGAGACAGTCGACTGGGCACACCTTTTCGAGCTTACACAAGTCGAAGGGATAGTCGTAGACCCTAACGCCAACCTCAGGCACTTATTAGGATACTTAAGAAAATTCTTCTCAAAGATGGGATACGAACGTATAAGGATAAGGCCGAGCTACTTCCCTTACACTGAGCCTTCTGCAGAGATAGAGGCTTTCCATCCTGTGAGGAAAGAATGGGTGGAGCTTGGCGGATCAGGAATTTTCAGGCCTGAAGTCGTGAAACCTTTACTAGGCAAAGACGTGCCGGTACTAGCCTGGGGATTAGGAATGGAGAGGATGATAGGAGAGTATTACAACATAACCGACATAAGAGACCTTTACAGGAATGACCTAAGACAGCTCAGAGAAATGAAAGTCTGGATGAAATAAGAAAATGCCAACGGTAAACATCAGCAAAAAAGCGCTCGACAGGGCGATGGGCAAGAACGTGCCGTTAGACCAGCTGAAAGACCGAGTAGCCTTCTTAGGCACAGTATTAGAAAAGATAGATGGAGAAGACATGATTATAGAAGTCTTCCCTAACAGGCCGGATATGCTTTCAGAGCAAGGATTCACAAGGGCTTTCTCATCATTCACAGGAAGAAGAGTAGGAATAAAGAATTACTATGCCAAAAAATCAGATTATCGAGTAATCATCGACAGGTCAGTAAACGAAGTCAGGCCATACACGGCATGCGCGATAGTCAAAGGGATAAAGTTTGATGACAAGAAGATAAAAGAGGTCATACAGATACAAGAGAAGCTGCACGTGACTTACGGCAGGAACAGGAGAAAAGTAGCGGTGGGCATATACCCTTTCGAGAAGATCAAACTTCCGATAAGGCTCGAAGCGAGGAAGCCGGAGGATATAAGGTTCATGCCTTTAGAATCATCAGACCTCATGACTGCCCAGCAGATACTCACCAAGCATCCCGCAGGAAGGGCTTATGCCCACTTACTAGAAGGAAAGCAGATGTATCCTGTTTTCGTAGACGGAAACAACGAGATACTGTCCATGCCTCCGGTTATCAATTCTGAGAGAACAGGGAAGATAACATTGAAGACACGCGACGTCTTCATAGAATGCTCAGGATTCGATTTTAACACTCTGAGCAAATGCTTGAACATCATAGTAACAGCGCTATCGGACATGGGTGGCCAGATATTTGAGATGGATCTGGAATATCCGAAGAAGAAAGTCAAGACGCCAAACCTTGCTCCCGAAGAGATGAAGCTCGACATAAACTATGCTAATCGGATACTTGGATTAAACCTTGATGAAGTAGAAATCAAAAGATGCTTGAACAAGATGGGCTATGAGTATAAGGCAGGAAAGGCATTGATACCTTCTTACAGGACAGACGTCCTGCACCCTATAGACCTAGTTGAAGACATAGCTATTGCTTATGGCTATGACAAGCTCAAAGAAGAGATACCTAACGTAGCCACGATAGCCGAAGAGGACAAGTTTGAGATTTTCAAAAGAAAAATAGCTGAAACTTTAGTTGGCTTAGGATTCATAGAGACTAACACTTATAACTTGACTAATAAAGAAAACTTGACAACGAATATGGGTGTGAACATGGAGTTCGTAGAGATTGAGAACTCGAAAAACTCTGACTATAACGTGTTAAGGTCTTGGGTGATACCTGGGCTCTTGCAAGTCTTGAAAAGCAACAAGCACCATGAGTTCCCTCAGAAAGTTTTCGAGATAGGGACTATTTTCAAGAAAAACCCTAAGGAAGAAACAGGAATAGTTGAGATGGAAAGGCTCGCAGTTGCCATATCAAACACCAGGGCAGACTATACCGAGATAAAACAGATATTGGACAACATTTTCAGGTCGTTAAACATAGAGTATTCTGTTAATGAGACCGAGCACGACAGCTTCATACCTGGCAGGGTGGCTAGGGTAAGCGTCAATGGAAAAGGCGTAGCCTACATTGGGGAGATAAACCCGATAATACTCTCCAAGCTTGCTTTAGAAATGCCGATTTCAGCCTTCGAGATCAACTTGACAGACTTGTACACATTAGCTAAGCCAAAGCCACAGGTTTAATACGTTCTCAGCTTACCTTATTCTCTAGATCATTATTGGTTTTGTATACCGATGAAGCTACTGTGTTGTAAGCCTTCTTGAACGGCGAGCCTATCTTGTACATGATTTTCTTGGGTATGCTCCGCTGATAATCCTGAGATAAGAACTCTGAGTCAGGATGTTTTTCCAAAAGCTCTTGCTTTATCTGGCCTTTAAGCCCGTTCTTCCATTTGAAATAATAATTCAGCCCTATGAAGTACACGCCTAAAGATACTATACCTCCGGCTAGCAATGTGGGGATGGCATCGTAAGTTATCGGAAGGTTCCACAAGTTGAACCATGTTGGTATGTCTCTCGCTTTGACTACGCTTTCTCCGACAATCTTTTCTATTATCGGGTATTGCGGCTTGATGACCATGTTGGACAATGCTTGCAGTCCGAATCCTGCCACTGTGCCTATAGCCCCTCCTTTGTATGAGCATTTCGTGAACGTGGCGTCATGGTCTTGCCATACCTGTTCCTGGTTGACGTTAGTGTCTTCCATAACCCTCCGGTAATATTCTAGGAATATCGTGTTCCAGGTCCTGAACTGTCCAGTGTTCTCTAACGATTCTGTAAAAGAGCTGACACCGTAATAGCTCAATACGAACAGCGGGTTGGATGTGAAGAACAGTAAACTATAACCTGCCATGTAGTTGATGACTTCTAGCCCTGTACAGAATGAATTCACATCAGTTGTTTTATGGATTACTTCATAGTTCTCATCTAATGTGTTTTTTCTTACAGACGCTTTTACGGTCTGTTCAAGCATAGACGTTATGTCCTCTAGTTTTGCGCTTCTTTGTTTGTCTTCGCCTGTTAGTAGTTTGACA
>VGLX01000112.1 GCA_016866645.1 Candidatus Woesearchaeota archaeon
AGAAAAGAAAAAGGAGCAAAAATACTAGAAACCATAATGACCATGATAACCACATGGCAACAAAACAAACTAGACACGTTCACCCAACTCAGAAACCACATATAAAAAAGCTAACCTAATACGGTTTCATTCTTGTATGCTCCCATCAATTCTTATAACATACTCCTTGAGCGGCAGTTTCTTGCCTGAGCCTTTTATCGCTTCTTCCACAGCGTTTTGTAGGCCGTAGCAGCATGGGACTTCCATGTGGACTATTGATATGCTCTTTATCTTGTTTGATTTTATGATCTCTTCAAGCTTTTCCTTGTAGAACCCTACGTCATCCAGTTTCGGGCAGCCTATGACCACTGCCTTGTCTTTCAGGAATTTGCTGTGAAAGCTCGCGTATGCGAAAGGGACGCAGTCAGCGGCTATCAGCAGGTCTGCGTTGTGGAAGTACGGCGCGTTGACAGGCACGAGTTTCAGCTGGACAGGCCATTGCCCGAGCGCGGATTCCTGTTCTATGCCACTATATCCGGTTCGTTTTTTTCCTCTCATGTCCCTCACTTGCGACCCCGGGCATCCGCAAGGCAACGGTTCTTCGACTTTCTCTTCTAGCGGGTTCGCGATGCCTTTCTTTTTCAAATAACCCACTGCTTGGGAGAAGTACCTCTTCTCGCCGTGCTCTTTCAAGTGCTCTAGATGTGCTTTGATGACGTTGCTCCCTTGCTTGGCTGTCCGTTCCATCACCTTAACCTCATCGTAGGGCTTTGCCTCTTTCTCTACCACTCTTATCGCGTCTTGAGGGCAGCTCCCTACGCAGGCCCCTAGTCCGTCGCAGTACAGTTCGCTCACCAGCCGGACTTTTCCGTCGATTATCTGCAACGCCCCTTCCGGGCAGTCAGGTATGCATGCTCCGCATCCGTTGCACTTGTCCTCGTCCACTTCTATTATTTTTCTTTTCATTTTTACAAACCTCCTGTTAGTATCTTTTTTATACCAAGTATAGAATAGAAACCTATTTATATAGCAAATAGTTTCCAAATGTATACCAATGCACAGCGCATGCACAGTCTACAGGACAGCGGACTTCGTAAGCAAAAGATGGACCTTGCCCATACTGCTAGAGCTATACAAAGACAACGCTGAATGGAAGCGGTACTCCCATCTCAAGGGCAAGCTAGAAGACATAACCCCGAAGATACTTTCATCTAGGCTCAAGGAGCTGGAAAAAGAAGGCATGATAATAAAAATGATAGACGCTAAGACTTACCCTATAAAATGCGAGTACTCATTGGCCCCCAGCGGGAAAGACTTCATCAGGATAATAAAGGATATCAAAAAATGGGCCTTGAAATGGAACATAAAAAATAAGGCCTGCGAGAACTCCGACTGCAGCACATGCACATTATAACAAAAAAAAGACATCAATCAGTTTCAACAAGCTCTTTCTCAACAGCCTTGCCTTCTAAACGAACGATCTTCGCAGGTACGCCTACAACAGTGCAGTTAGATGGGACGTTCTTATTTATGATGAAGGTATTTGCGCCTATTCTTACATTACTGCCAACTTTAACCGGACCGAGCAGAATAGCGCCTGTCCCTACCAAAACATTGTTGCCTAAAGTAGGGTGCCTTTTCTTCTCATGCTTCCCAGTACCGCCTAAAGTGACGTTGTGGAACAAGATGCAATTGTCGCCTATCTCTGCAGTCTCCCCTATAACGATTCCAGCCCCGTGGTCGATAAAAAAACCTCTCCCTATCTTCGCCCCAGGATGGATCTCTACAAAAGTCAACAGCCTGATCAGCTGAGACACCATCCTCGGCAAGAAAGGGATTCTTAACTTGTAAAGCGGATGTGACAAGTACCGGTGTATGGTTATCGCATGCAGTCCGGGATACAGCAAGAATTCTATGTTCTTAGCCGCAGGATCATTCCTGTAAATCACTTTTATATCATCAACAAGCGCTATCATCAATGCACCTTTAAAGCCCTAAGCTTCCATCGCGTACTCTTTCTTGACTTCCTTGCCGTCAACAGTTATTACCCTTACAAGCTTGCCCTTTCTCTTGGCCATCAGCCTTGCCATCGCGAAATCGCTCTCGTACTGCTTAGGCACAACAAGCTCGGTTATCAAGAACTTGTTGACTATCTTCGCCTCAGAGAAGTTCTTGTCAAAGTCGAAAGCGAACTCGTCCAACGAGTCTAAAGGCAGCGAAGCTGAACAAAAATCTTCCTTTATCGCTCCGCCAGGCTTAGGTATAGCGTTCTTAACGCTGAGCTTGAAATCGTCAGACTTTATGTTTAACAGTAAGAAGTCGTGCTTGAACTTATCATAAATGGATTTCATCTGCTCAGGGGTCATATTTGCTTCTATCTCTGCGGTGTAAAGCTTTCCTCTTTTAGAGAATGCGGAATCTACGCCCAGTTCTGATTTGAAATCTCTCGGAGCGATTATTTTTCCTTTGACTTCAGCGCTTTTCTTTATATTATCAGCAACTATCCCGAAAAGGTCATTGGACCAGTCCCAGCTGGCTTTAAGCTTAATGCCGCTCTTAGTCTTGCTTAATAATAATATCCCCCGGTCATACTCGCCTTTTCCGTACCTTGCCAGTTTTTTATGCACGGCGTCGTCAGTTTTTTTCTCCACTATTTGCCTTATAAAATTCATTTTAACCCCTCCAACAATTTTTTGATAATAACAGGATATGTTAATTATTTAAATTTTGTCTTTCCGATACCAAATGTTTTTAAACAGATTTTATCCATCTATGTTGCATCTATGAAAAACACAATACTAATCTTAGCAGTGTTTATCATTCTTATCAGCGGGTGTTCTAGCCCAAAACAGCAAGATACGACAGTTTCTAACCCCCCCGCAAGGGGATGTAGCGGTTTCAAGGCTTGACAAGATACCTTCTACAGCTGTCAAGATGACTCCGGAAACAGACGCTGCACCGCCAAAATCTTACTCTAAGGAGTATAAGGATCCTGTGCCTGTAAAAACAGTAAGCAGTACATGGGGCGGAAGACTCACCTTTTATGATGCCGGATGGCGATACGCTTTACATATTCTTCACTCCTGATGTCAAAGTCCCTGTTGAAAAGCAAGTAATCGATGGTGTAACAGGGATATATGTTTCAAAAAAAGTGAACAACGAATGGACGGAGCCTGAGAGGGTGATGCTACAGGATAAAGGCAAGCTCGCTTTAGACGGATGCGAGTTCGTGCAAGGCGACACTATGCTGTTCTGCTCCGCCAGGGAAGGCTATACAGGAATACACTGGTTCACAGCAGAGCTGAAAGATGGCAAGTGGCAGGGCTGGAAAAACGCTGACTTCAAGCCAGAATACGAGGTCGGAGAGCTGCACATCTACAACGATGAGCTTTACTTCCACTCAAGCAGGCCTGGAGGCGAAGGAGGACTGGACATCTGGGTGTCTAAAAATGTCAATGGCGAATGGGGCGAGCCAAAGAACGTTGAGCCTGTCAACTCAGAAAGAAATGAGGGCTGGCCGTTCGTAAGCCAAGACGGGAGTGAGTTGTGGATTTCCAAAGACTACGTCCTATGGAGATCTAAGAAAATCGACAATGAGTGGACAAAGCCAGAGCTGATGATATCCCCGTTAACAGGCGAAGCCTCACTGGACAATGAAGGGAACGTCTACTTCACGCACCATTTCTTCAAAGGCGACGAGATGATAGAAGCGGACATTTACATCGCAGAAAAAGTAAAACCTTAACAGGTACGAAAGTGAAAAATATTATTTCGTCTCTTCTTTCAGTTTTTTAAGGTCGTACTTCCCTTTGTCAGATTTCGTGTAGGAAGGGTCTTCAAACACAGAATACAGCAGCCTTTCCAAGATTTCTACACGCTCTTTCAAAAGGTTGACCATCTTCTCAGCTTCTAGTTTGCGCTTCATCTTCTCACGCTCCTCCGGGTTGAAAGTGTAAACCCACGCATGCTTTATGTTAACAAACAGGTCTATGAACACTGTTTTGAAAACAGCCACGAACACGATTTTCAACAGCTTAAACGGGATTACTAAAAGTTTTATTACTTTCATATTTTATGGGCTTATACCTTAATATCTTATACTGGTGCCTTTTCACCTCCTTGTATAGGTTTATTAATATTTTCTATGTTATTTAACCTTTTCGTAAGGGCAGACGGCGATGGTAAGCGAAGAATAAAGCGTTTCACTGGCGCAGAAACCATCTAGAAAATCCTTAGGAGTTTGACTTACACGAAACGAAAACTATACGCCAAAAGAGAACACAGGGTAACGGGCCTCAATGACTCAGGAATCTAGCATTCTGTGCATACAAACAGTTATAAACAACTTTTATCCCGCTTCTTTTTTGATACATACAGCACATCATTTTTATTACAGTTAAGGAAAGCCACATTTAATTCTACATTTTTATTAGATGTTACTACAATGTAATTTCTATTTTTATTATAAGACTCAGTGATTTTGGTGCGCTTTTGATTATTGTTTAATGCAACAACCGCATCTTTTGAATTACTCCGTTTGTGACCTGGCGCATGCAACACAGTTACGGTATTCTCTGGTATAGGCCATGTTGCTGCATGATTAATTGAATTTTTATTATAACCGGGGGTACTTCCCTGAGAAGTTGGTTGATCTAAATGGAAAGTACCATCCGTGCCCTTATGTATCAAGGGGTAGTATTTAATTTTTCCTTTTGTCATGGAATCTTTTTTCTTAGAACTAATAATCAATTTGAGTGGCTTTCCAT
>VGLX01000113.1 GCA_016866645.1 Candidatus Woesearchaeota archaeon
TTTCTCTTCTTTCTTAGCCCCACCCGCTTCTTTCTTTGCTCCAGCAGCGGGCTTTGCGCCTTTCTCTGTTCCTTCTGCTCCTTCTGCTTTTTCTGCCCCTTCTGCTTTTTCTGCTCCTTCTGCTGCCCCTTCTGCCTTTTCTGCGACTGCTGCTGCTCCTTCTGCTGCTTTTGGAGCGAGAGCTGCTTTCTCAGCTTCTTCTTCTGCTTTGATCCTTTCTAGTTCTTTTCTCATTTCTTCTTGTATTTTGACTAGTTGATCTTGAAGTACTGCTTTTTTCTCATGGCTGACTTCTGTTTTTTGGCTTTTCAGCTCTTTGTCATACATCCCAGAATCAATATCCTTGTTGAAGTCTGGAGATTTCTTCCCCTCGACAAGTATCCCCATAGCGTTCATAGAACCAGCGATGCATTTAACCGCGCCTTTTAGGTCTTTTACAAACATAGAGTCTTTTTTCATTAAAGCAATATTGATAAGGTTTTCAACTGCTGCATTAGCAATCTTATTCTTGTTAGGCTCGCCTGAACCTTTTTCTAAGCCTAGCTCTTTTTTTATAAGCTGTGATGCTGGCGGCGTGCCTATGTCTATGTCATACTCTTTAGTTTTATCATCTACTGTCACTGTCACAGGGACTTTCATGCCCTTGAAACTTTGGGTCTTAGCATTAATCTTAGTAATAACTTCGCTGACATTCATCTTCAGCTGCCCTAAGGCAGGTCCTAGTGGTGGTGCTGGCGTTGCTTTGCCGCCTTCAACCATAAGTTCGATTTTTTGTTTTCCCATCTTATTCTTGCTAAAAATTTATTAGAATGTTTGGTTTTTATCCTTTTATAAATCTTTTCGTTTTTTTAAAAGTTAAAGCATTTCTTTAAAATGCTTAATAGTATGGGATAATCCTTCGTCTAATTCGATTTTTGGTTCCCAACAGAGCAGCTTTTTAGCTAGGGATATGTCAGGTTTTCTTTTAACAGGGTCATCTTGGGGTAGCGGATGAAAGATTATTTCAGACTTAGATTTTGTAAGCTTTTTTATCCTCTTGGCAAGCTTAATCACGGTGAACTCTGATGGATTACCAAGGTTTATTGGATCATGAAAACCTTCTAGGTTCATGACGTTGTACAGCCCTTCTACAAGGTCTGATACGTAGCAGAAGCTTCTTGTCTGCTTGCCTTTGCCGTAGACTGTTAAAGGTTCTCCTTTCAAGGCTTGGACTATGAAGTTAGAGACTACTCTCCCGTCGTTCTTAGCCATTCTTGGTCCGTAAGTGTTGAATATCCTGACAATCCTCGTGTCGATGTTGTTCTGCCAATGATATGCCATCATCAGGCTTTCGGCTACTCTCTTGCCTTCGTCGTAGCAGCTTCTAGGGCCGTTGCAGTTGACATGCCCCCAATAAAGCTCGTGCTGGGGGTGTATCTTCGGGTCTCCGTAAACTTCAGAAGTTGAAGCTTGGAGTATCCTTGCTTTCTTAGCTTTGGCTAGGCCTAGAATGTTCACCATGCCTACTGTGCAGGCTTTTATCGTCCTTATCTTGTTTACCTGGTAGTGTATCGGTGAGGCCGGGCAAGCTAGGTTATAGATATGGTCTATTTTTCCTTCTAAAAACAACGGGTTTATTATGTCATGATCTATTGCTTTGAAATTACTGTTGCTTAACAAATGCTGTATATTCTTCTTGCTGCCTGTGAAGTAGTTGTCTACGCAAATGACTTCGTGCCCTTTTCCTAACAGGTACTCACATAGGTGGCTTCCTATGAAACCTGCACCGCCTGTTACTAAGATTTTCATTTTTTATCCTTTTGGGTGATTGGGGTTATCGGAATTCTTCCGACGCCGTAATAGTGGAATCCTTCTTCTATCATCGTGTCTTTGTGGTATATGTTCCTTCCGTCAAATATTACAGGTTCCTTCAGCAGCTTTTTGACTTTTTTGAAGTCTGGCTGCCTGAAATCGTACCATTCGGTGGCTAATACCAAGGCGTGCGACTCTTTTAAGGCTTCATACTTGTCGTCGCAGTAATGCACTGTGTCACCAAATATCTTCTTGGCGTTTTCTGTAGCCTCAGGATCGAACACTTTGACCTTCGCGCCCTCTTGGACTAGGTGCTGGATGAGCCTTATAGATGGCGCTTCTCTCATGTCGTCTGTTTGCGGCTTGAAAGCAAGTCCCCATACTCCGAATGTTTTGCCTTTCACGTCTTTGAAATGTTTTTTTATCTTATGCGCTATGCTCACTTTTTGTTTTTCGTTTAGAGAGTTGGCTGCTTCGAATATGCTCGCGTCACAACCTTGTTCTTTGGAGGTGGTTATCCATGCGTCTAAATCTTTTTTGAAGCAGCTACCTCCGAACCCTATTCCGGCGTATAAGAATTTTGGGCCTATCCTCTGGTCTGAGCCCATTATCCTTGAGACGTCCTTTATGTCTGCGCCTACTCTCTCGCATACTCCTGCTATGGAATTAACAACAGATATCCTAGTTGCGAGCATAACATTAGAAGCGTATTTGCTGACTTCTGCGCTTTTTATGTCTGTGAATATTATCGGGGCATTGTTCAGTGTTTCTGCGCTGTAAAGCTTGCCCATTATCTTCTTGGCTTTCTCGCTGTCAGTGCCTACTGCTATCCTGTCAGGCTTCATGAAGTTTTCTACAGCTCTCCCTTCTGCTAAGAATTCAGGATTTGACACTATGTCAAACTCTATGTTGAGGTTTCTTGCTTTAAGGGTTTTTTTCACTTCCTCACGCACTTTGTCTGCTGTGCCTACAGGGACTGTGCTCTTGTCGACGATTATTTTATAAGAGCTCATAACGTTCGCTAAGTCTTTTGCTGCTTGTAAGACATAAGACAGGTCTGCTGATCCGTCTTCTCTTGATGGTGTACCTACCGCTATGAAGTCTATAAGCGTGTCTTTCAGGTCAGTGATAGAAGTCGTAAATCTCAGTCGGCCGTTCTTAATGTTTTTTTTTATCATCTCTGACAGACCCGGCTCAAAAATAGTTGATATGCCTTTTTTTAGCTTCTCAATCTTTTCTTTATTTATATCTAAGCATATCACGTCATTGCCTAGCTCTGCTAAGCATGTTCCTGAAACTAATCCAACGTAACCAGTGCCTATAACCCCGATTTTCATATAACAACACCTCAACAACGGTAAATACGGGAACGGTTTAAATACTTTTGGTTTATCCTACCTCATACGATAAACTTATAAACATGAAAATTCTCACTTCTCTTATGAAAGAGAAGGTATCTGTGACTATAGAAAAAGACGTATTAAAAAATATCGATTCTCTAATAGATAATCTATACATTCGAAACAGGTCGCAAGCTATAGAGTATGTTATTAAAAAAGTGCTGGGGGAAAGCAAGACTGCAGTAATTCTTGCGGGTGGTCCTGAAGAGAGGCTTAAGATATCTAAAGACGAGTACAGGCTTTTTGTTAAGGTTGGCGGCGAAAGCGTAATGGAGAAGTCGATTAAGAATTTAAGGAAAAACAACTTCAAAGAGATATACTTCATAGCCCGACATGCAATACTGACCAAGGCATTCAGCTTTTTCGGAAGTGGAAACGCTTACGGCGTAAAGATAAACTATGTTGAAGAAAAAAAGTCTGATGGGACGTTTGAAAGTTTGAGGCTCCTTAAAGGTAAGATAAGCTCGAAATTCTTAGTCGTGTATGATGACATAATATTTGACAAGATAAAAATCCATGAGCTATGGGACACGCATTCAAGATCGCATGCTGTAACAACCTTACTGCTTACAACATCAGATGAGCCTTCTAAGAAAGGCAATGTCCTGCTTGAAGGGAACAAAGTGTTGAGTTTCATACAGAAGCCCAAAATATCGGACAACTACATAGTGTTCTCACCAATATTCGTAGCTGAGCCTGAACTGCTTGAATACCAGGGCGCTAGTCTCGAGAAAGACGTTTTTCCGGAACTCGCAAGAAACAACTTGTTATCCGGACATATAAGCCCTGTTAAAGAAACGCACGTCCATAAGAAGGAGTGAAAACAGCATGGGCTTAGAAAAAATCTTAGGCAGTTCTAAATCAAGCCTTTTATTGCTTCATCCTACTTCTCTGCCAGACCCTCAAGGCAATAAGTATGGTGTGGGCGAGTTAGGGTCTGAAGCTTTCAGATTCGTAGACTTCTTAGCAGAAGCAGGAATACTGGCCTGGCAGGTCCTCCCATTAGGCCATACTGGCTATGGCAATTCGCCTTACCAGACGTTCTCAAGATTCGCCGGATCACCTTATATGATAAGCGTGGAAAAACTTTTGGAAAAAGGTGACATCAGCCAGGAAGAGCATGATAATTATGTAAAAAAAGTTGTTACCAAGGATGATAACACAGATTTCGGATGGCTTTTCGATAACAAGCTAGGCTTTAACCGTGACAGCGAAGCTGTACTTCGCAAAGCTTTCAAAAGATTCAACGAGAAAAAAACTGAGAGGTTTGATGATTTTGGGAAGTTCTGCAAAGAAGAAAGCTACTGGTTAGATGACTATGCAGAATTCATGGGATTGAAAGAAAACAATGGGCAAAGGCATTGGGAAGAATGGGATGCTAGATTCAGGATTGTAGGTTTATGGAAGTCTAAACGAGAAGAGATGATAAGCGCTGATAAGAACTTAAAAGACTCGATACAGTTTTACAGATATTTACAATTCGTATTCTTCGAACAATGGAACGATTTGAAATCTTACAGCAAGACTAAAGGCAGAAAAATCATAGGGG
>VGLX01000114.1 GCA_016866645.1 Candidatus Woesearchaeota archaeon
AAATAAAAATAGGCGAAAAATGGCAAACCTCCGAAGTACCAAAAACAACAAGACTATTAGCCGAAAAATTAAAAATATACGAACATATTACGTAAAACTCGAAGAGTTACGGGTTAAACTACGTGCTGTTTAGGTGTTTGATATGTTTCTTTGCAGTTTCTATCCAGGCTTCTTTTACTTTTTGGCTTATCCCGTCTTCGAATACTGCCACTAGGTTCTCTTCATCTTGATCAGGGTCGTAGTATAATGAGCTTAATCCGCTTACGTAAGTTGGCACCTCTTGTGTAGTAACTTTTTTTTCGAATTCTCTTTTGTGCTTGCCTCCGCCGAGGTATGTCATCTTGTCTTTGACCCATTCGCTGTTTTCTTGCCTGTAGTGGTAGAACACGTCTCCTACGTAGTTCTTGTTTAGTGTTTCCTTGTTGCATACCATTATTATGCCTTGGTTCCGTGTCACATGGATCTGTAAATCTTTAGCTAACCCTACCGAGGCCATGAGCGCTATTCCTACGATTGCATAAGCTATCCTTTTCATCAGTATCCCCCTTGCCTAGTGTTTGTTTCTAATTTTGGAGTTATCATCTTTTTGTATTTCTCTATGTCTGGTATGAATCCGAATTTTTTAAGTTCGGTTTCTATTTTTGTTATGTCTTTTTGTATCCCGACCAATCCTGTGTGTGGTCTTTGCATATTGAACTTCTTGTTCATCTCGCTTTCAAGGGACACTATCTTGTTCCACGTTGCTTTAGCTTTCTTGTCATTTTTCAGCTCGTATTCCTTATTCAAAGACGTTTGCAGTTCTTCAAGCTGCTTGAACATTACTAGCTTGCTGTATAACCCGTCAGGGTCGTTCACGCCGCATACTTTTGTGAGGTTAGGGTCTGACTGCTGTAAGCTGAAGTTTTCATTGATTATGTGATTTTTTACCATGATTAAGCTGTCTTTCTCTATCAGCATGTGGTTCACGTTCTCTATTAAGCCGTTTAGTGCGTATGTTCTTAGTTTTTTCAGGTCGAGATTCTTTATCTCGTTCCCCCACAGGTCTATTGTTTCTCCTCGGGCCATATTTTGTATTATGGCTTCGTTGGACTTTACCATGTTTTCTAAGCCGCCATAATGGTAATCCATCAAGCTGTATATCCCTCCGAGGTTGTTTATGTACATCGCCAGATGATACAGTAATAGTTCCCCAGCAAAAGTGTCATTTATCATGTTTTGCACTGCCATTTTTCCGCCGTTGTGGATTATGTAAGTTATCACGCTGGGCAGCAGGTTCCCTTTTGCGTTGTACAGTTTATTAATTTGCGATACCCTCTGGTTTGAGAAGCTATAATTTTTTATCACCGCCTCTAATTCCTTGTTCAAGCCGTATGCCTGCGGGTTTTTAGCCGCTTCTCTTAGCTTTCCAAAGTTTGTAGTCATTCCTTTCTGCTTTACTATGCTGATAAGCTTGTCTTTGCTTATGCCTGCTTTTTTCAGGAAGTAGTTGAGCATAGACTCGTTTATCCTTACTTGCGCAGCGGTCATTATTATGTTGAGCTTGTAGTCCTGTGATAACTGCTTGAAGTCGTATTTTTTGACGTTAAATTCGGGATAAGTGTTTTTCCATTCGAAATAGAGGCTGTCTCCGGGGCTTATCAGCCGGTCAAAGACGAGTTTTGCTGTCGTTTCTTGGAACTGGGCGAGGCCCCTTTCTCCGTGATTTCCGAGGGCTTTTATGTAAAAGTTTGATTCCTGGTTCCAGATGCGGAACATGTCCTGCTTGTTGATCTTGTAGTATTCTGCTACTCGGTCGATGAATTGTTCTTCTTTCATGAGCCTTGATAGTCTTACGAAGTTTTTGAAAGTGCCTCCTTTAAGGTTATATTTGTTCGTTGCGTCCATTATCTTTGTGTAATCCTCTAGTGTGAGGTCTTTTCCGTAAATCCTTAAAGAATTGATAGGCAGCTTTCTCTGGTTTATCTGCTGGTTAAAGCTTGTTATGTCTTTGTTCACCATGGCCGCTAAATCTTTGATTGATTTGTTTGGTGGATTCTTGCTTGTCTTGGATGACAGTTCTTTATTTATCCGATCTCTTTCAGTTTCTAGTTTGTAGTACTGGGTTATGATTCTATGGTCTTCTGCTGTCTGAGCAGGGTTGCCTGCATAGACCATCGGGGTGGCTGTGAAGAAAGTCAGCGCCGCTGCTCCTGTGAGTATCAAGTTTTTGATATAGCTTTTCATATTCGTCTAGGCCTGGTCGGTTCGTAAACTCGTTCTGGAAGGTAGATCATCACATCGGGAGGTATATGCTCTAGGTTTAGTATTGCGGGGTTTAGGTATTTTATGTTCTCTAGATCTCGTCTCGTCGGGTTTGGGAATATCTTGTATATGCTCTCTTCTTTTTTGGTGGTGTATTCATCGGCTGCTTCTCTTTGTTGATGGTAGGATGGTTTCTGCTTTATGTTCATTTCATACTTGTGAGGGTCTTTTGCTATCAACGCTCTTGAGATCACCCTTAACGTGTAAGTCCTAGTTTCTGGTACGTTTCTGAAAAGGACTGAGAACGTGTCTGTTCGTTTATCGCGCATCATCTTGTTTGTGTTTCCTGGGCCGAAGTTGTAAGAGGCTATTCCTATGACTAGGTCATTGTAGAAGTCTATGTATTTTTTCAAGTACTTGGCTGATCCGACTATCGCCTTTTGTGGGTCTCGTCTTTCATCGTATACTATTTGCCCATTCTCGTTGCGTATTATTTTCAGTCCTGATTCTTTTGCCGCTCTTATCAGCATCTGTGCCGGGCCTATGGCTCCTTTGTTGGATTTCGCGTGAGGCGATAAGTTTTTGTGCCCTGATTCTGATGTGAGGTAGGCTTTGATGAGCGCCGAGTCCAGTCCTGTTTCTGAGGCAGCTTGTCTGAAATACTCCTCGTATTTTGTCGTTTCTGACAGCATCTGTTCTAATGTGTTCTTTGAGTATTCGCTTGCGGTTATGTCTTTTATTTGGTTGACTATCAGGGGTGTTATCTGGTGGTATTCGCTTAATTCCTTTAGTTCGTCTTGGAATGTTGGCTGTTTTTTTATGACAACTTTAGAAGTTGGCTCTTTAGGTCGGACTGCCGTGTTTTTGGTCTCTTGCTCGTCTTCTTCGATTGTGCAGACTCCTCCAGCGCAGGTGTATGACCATCCTGGGTCTTCTTTAGGCTGGAGGACTACGTTTTTGATTAAGAAGTGTGCGCTCATTATTCCTGCGCCGATGAATGGTATTAGGCCTACAGCTAGTTTTTTGAAGAATCCTTTGTCTTCTTTTTCTGCTTGGCTTGTCAATCTGCCGTTTAGTCCTAATTTTTTTGTTTTTGTTGCCATGATTTATAGATATTTTATTAGTTCTTTTTAGTTTATTTATGCAAGAAGTACTATATAAACCTTTCGTTTTATAACTACTCTAAAGTAGTAACAAAAATAAAGAAAAAATGGGCTAAAAAAAGCCCAAACTATTCGACCATCACAACCTCTGGTCCGCCACGTGCATAATACGGTCCGTTGTAGTATTCTCTCTCGTAAGGCAGCTTGACCTTGTTTATTTCTTCCAAGTCATCTAAGTCGTTCATCTTGATAACTTTGTTAGACACCGTGTACAAGATGTCACCCATGTATAAGCTCCTCTTGACGCTGTAGTCATCATCGTAGTAATAGTATCCGCTCTTCAGGAAAGTCTCCTCATCCTCAATATGGGTAACTCTTCCTTTCAGGTCAAATCCGTTGTCCTTGTCAACGCTGAACACGTAAGCGCCTTGGAACTTATAGTCACCGTACTGCCAGTCTTCTATCTCTGAATATTGTTCTGGATCAATCTCTGCTAATAGCACAGGTATCACTAAGAGATTCTTCTCCCTGTCGAACAAGAACGCCTTATGGTCGTGCAACGCGTAACTGTCAGTGCCTCTGTCGCCTATCTCATACTTAGCCACTTCCTTAGGCTTTGTCACGTCAGAAACGTCAAACAGCGACATCTTCAACCCTTGGTAGTACGCGAAGTCCCTGTCCTTGGCATCCGTAGTCCACTTGCCTAACCCTATTACATGGTTCTCGTCGTAAGGATGCAGGTAGTCAGAGTAGCCGGGTATCTTCAGCTTCCCTAAAACTTCTGGGTTTGTAGGGACCGATAAGTCGATCACGAATAACGGGTCGATGTTCCTGAACGTAACCAAGTAAGCTCTTTTGCCCATGAACCTTGCAGAGTATATCTTCTCGCCAGGCGCCAAGTCCTCCAATTTCCCTACGATATCTAAGTCCATGTCAAGGACGTAGACATTGTTAAAGGATGTCTCTTCGCCTTCGCTTGTCGAAGCATACCCTATGGTAGTCGCTATCCTGAAGTTGTTGCCATACTCATCCATCGAGAACTGGTTAAGCACCCTTCCGGGGACTTCGCCTTCTGACTCGTAGTCTATCTTGCCGTCTTTGACCGCTATCCTATGTATGACTGTCTTTTCAGACTGTTTCCTCCATCTCCTCTCGAAGTCTTGGGTCTTCGGCTCAATCTCTTTTGTGAACTTGACACTTTCCTCATTAGGCAGGCTTTCGAAGTAT
>VGLX01000115.1 GCA_016866645.1 Candidatus Woesearchaeota archaeon
AGCCCTTGGTCAGGGTAATCGTCAAACTCTTCATAAAACCCTTTCAGCTTCTCGCCGTATTTTTTGTTTGCATACTCAAATATTTCTTGCTTAACATTTTCTTCAGTTATTGATTTATCCATTTTCACACTCTCCTTGGACTTCCTATTTTTTCTAAATCCTTATAGAGGCAGCATTTCTTGTATTTCTTGCCGGAGCCGCAGTGACATGGCTCGTTCCTGCCTAGCTTTCTTTTTCTGTCATGATTTTCAATTTTTTCTGAATTGGTTCTATCCGTTCTAGAGTTCGAGAATTCAACTAAAGGTATAGGGTTGTCATCCTCTCCAAGAGGGACATGCTGTTTGTTCTTCGGAACTGCATCAGTATCGATGATTCCTGCAACGTAAAAATAAATTGACCGCTTACGTGTAGCGACAAATATTCCTTCAGCAATTGCATCTTTGTCTAAAACCACAACAGGGCATTTCGGGCAGAACAAGCCATCATCATTGCCCATCATCAAAGCGTCTTCTTCGCCTTTAACATACACAAGATAGGAAGCATATTCTTTCTTAAGCCTAGTTCTGCATTTAGGGCAAGCCTCGTAATCGCTTAGCTCATCTTTAAAATACCTTTCCCTGCTTATGGATAGGTCTATCCTACTCTCCTCGAAATGTTCATTGCGTTCCTGCTTCTCCGAATGTTCGAAGTAAAGCTTTGCAACAAGCGTCTGCCCCCGTTCTGTCAGCTCCAGTCCCTCAAGCTCAAGCCTTCCGCATTTCGGGCATTCAGGCATGTTCTCAAAGCCGAGCCTCATCCCGTAAGTTATGTCACCTACGTTAGAATCGAACACTCGTCCGCATTTTTTACATTTGAAGTTTAGCACTGCCATTTCTATACACGCTTCTTAACTGATGTTTCTCTTTACCTCTTGAACAAGCATGTTCAGAATCTCTTTGGTCTTAGCAAGGTCATTTTTCCATTCACGGCAAAAATTGGGCTTTCCGTCTTGCATCTCAAAGTGCCATAACCCTTTAAGCGGGCTTGTTTTTTCAACAACCTCTTCATAGCATGCTCTGCCGTCGCGCCATTCGTTCAATGGAAAAGTGCCGTAAACTATCATATCTTCTACTTTTCTGCCTAAAAGCTCAACAGGTGTTGTAATCTCTTCTTTTTTTGCGATTATCAGCCCGCATTTTCTGCAGAAGCAGCAGTATTTCCCCATGTTAAAGCCTTTCGGAGGATTCTCAAATATTGTGACAAGCACGAACTTCCTAATCTCTGTCTTATTGCCGCATTTCGGGCATTTTGAGAAACTATCCCTGTATGGGTTGAGAAAGAGGTAATATTTTTCTCCCGAATCAGATTCAGTATTCATTTTCAATCCTTTTCCAGGGATATCATAAAAACCTTCTATTTTAAAAAAGTATTTGTTGATTTCACAATCTCTGTTTCGTTCAGGGATTTCCATCTAATGTCATAGCCTAAGAACTTTATCAAGGTGTCTGTGATCTCAGGGCGTTCGCTTTTCAGGAAGACCTTATCTTTGCCGATACAAGGCTCTATGAGTTTTTTGAATTCTTCCAGTTTTTGCTCTGTGAATATTCCTGCGCTGGGAACGTAAACCCAAGAAGCGTCAAAACCTTTTTTGTAAAATTCTAAGTATTTCTGGAACTCCTCATGAGAGTAGGATCCGAACAGTCCTTCCAGCTCATCGTCAAGGATGAAGCCTTTCAAGATTAGCCTTTCTCTTAGACTGTTGACGATGATGCTCGCCTCTTTTTTTCCTTCGAATCTTTTTTCGAAATCGCTGAACTCCTCTTCAAGCAGTTTCAAAATTTTCAGGACAGGCACTCCTTTCGAAACGTTGAAAAACAGTATGGGGACGCTTAGGCTTTCAAACCTCTTCTTAACATTTAGGTCGTAAGAGTCGCTTACTAAGAGTATGATGTTCGAATCTTTTAGTCCTGAAAGCTTGTCTAGTTTTTTGTTGACGTATTGTTCTGTCCAGAATCCTACAACCTCTAAGAATACGTAGGAGTTCCCTCTTTTAAAAGCGAAATCTGGCACGAAAACAGTTTTGTCCTGTATTATCGGCCCAGGCTCTCTTACTAACTCCCAGTTATGGCAGTCTATCGAGTTAAAGCTTTCGTAGAGCTTCTGTTCAGGAATGCTGTCGAAACTGTCAGCCTCTTCAACTTCCTCGCTTATAAGCTTGCCTCCTGTCAGCTTATCATACCTTTCTGCACTGATAGAGAACGAAAGCTTTTTGTTCTTCACCTCAAGGAAAGCGGAAATCTCTTCAGCGTAGCCTATAAGCTTCGGCACAGCGTGAGATATCCTGTAGCCATACTTCGCTGGTTTCCCGAACAGCTCAACCGGACCGAAGACCTTCAAATCGTAACCTTCTTCGCTTTTTGAAATGTCGAACAACAGCCTGTTTTGCTTGCAAATCCAGAATATTTTCTTATCGAAAAATCTTAGTTTAAAAGAAACCTCAACGGAGTTAAGGAATACGGTGGTAAGGGCTTCAGCGTTGTATAAGCGTATAAGCCCGTCAATGTGGAAACTCTTCTCCTTATGAAGCACCCTGTTATCAGGGTGGTCGAGCCATAGTATGTTATCAAAGTCTATGCCCGCCCCTAATTTTTGGCTGGCTTCTTCGTAAACTTTTTCCTTCTCTTCCATGTTTTGGCAGAACCCTTTTTCCAATAATCTAAATACGAAAAGCCTCAGGTCAGAATAAGATCTCATGGCATCGTTATCGAGGGTTACAGCTTCATTGAAGGGTATTGTTTTAAACGAGTAGAAACTGTTAAGGACTGACTGGAACGCCCTTGCCAGCTTGTAATCTCCTATGATCTCTATCATTTTTTCTTCGCTGAACTCAGAGTACTTTCTTCCCAGTAAAGAGTCATAATACTCGACTAGCTTCAGAGCCTTCTCCCTAGTTTCTTTGTCGCTTGGCTCTAGGAAGTGGGGGCTTATCTTCCCTCCTCTTATACTCCTCTTAAGATGCTTTATCGATATCATTCAGGTTATCTTACTCCTTTTTTCCTCTCGTAAGACTTTCTCATCTCTAAAGTTTTTTTCGTCACGAGCTCGTACAGCAAGGCTTCTTTCCCTTCCTTAGGCCTTATTATCCTTCCCAATCGCTGGATATAAGCTCTTTCGCTTCCTGAACCGCTGACTATGATGCCTACGCTGGCGTCTGGGACATCGACTCCCTCATCCAATACCCTGCCGGTGACTATTTTCGTCAGCTTTCCATTCCTAAAATCTTCCAAGATTTCCTTTCTTTCATTTCTGGGGGTCTTATAAGTTATTGAAGGGATTAAGAACATTCGTGAGATGCTGTCCACGACCGAGTTGAACTCGGAAAATAATATGACCTTATCGTCTTGATGCACTCTCAACAGTTTAGATACCATGTCAAGCTTTCTTGACGCGTTCAGCGCTATCTTCCTGGCTTCCTGATGGGATAATAACGCTTTCCTCGCCTCTTTATCCGTGCCGACCCTGTAAATCAGGTGCTGGTAAGCGTTCTTCCCGTAAAGGTACATCTTCTTCCTAAAGATATAGCTTCGGTAGGTTTTCATGCTTTCTTCATATTCCCCCAGTTCTTGTTCTGACAAGTCGATATCGATCCGCTCCAGCCTGAAATCAGCGAGGTAGTCTTTCAGTTCAGAATGCGATTTCCTGTACACTATGTCGCCTACTAAGGAAGGAAGCTCTTTATGCAGCTCATCTAATCTTTCAGGGGTGGCGCTCAAACCCAGCCGGTAAGGGGCTACTAATCCTTCAGCGATCATGCGGTTGGCTTCGGTAGGGAGGTGATGCACCTCGTCAAACACTACAAGCTTGAACATGTTAAGCCTTCTGATGTGTATGGCAGCAGAGTCGTAAGTCGTTACGGTAACAGGGCTTATCTCTTTGAAGCCTCCGCCGAGGATGCCTGCTTCTACGCCAAGATTCTCTTGGATTGACGTTTTCCATTGGTGCAGCAGGTCTATCGTGGGAACAACAATGAGGGTGGAGCATCTTAGTTCGTTTATCGCCATCAATGCCTGCATCGTTTTGCCTGTGCCTGTCGGCAGCACTATGACGCCCCTGTGATCGTTCTGCCTCCACTTATCGAACGCTTCTGTTTGATAATCCCGGGGGGCTGTTTTCAGTTCAGGCATGATAGAAGCTGACCATAGCTTGTCAGCGGAGAACAGGATGTTGGGCTTAAGGTGTAAAAGCTTATGAAAGTTTATCGGCATCGTCTTGTAATACGTTTTTCCTTTAAATTCTTGCTTGACTACGAAACCTGTGTTCTCAATCTCCTGTTTAGAAGGCTCAGAGCTAGGTGAGATGCACAAGTCATGACCTTTGATGAATAAGTCCACGCTCATAACTGAAGGCTAAACCCATAAAGGTTAAAATAATTTCGTTTTTTCGTATTAGGTTAGCTTTTTTATATGTGGTTTCTGAGTTGGGTGAACGTGTCTAGTTTGTTTTGTTGCCATGTGGTTATCATGGTCATTATGGTTTCTAGTA
>VGLX01000116.1 GCA_016866645.1 Candidatus Woesearchaeota archaeon
ATATTAATAAGAAGCATGAAAAAAGGTGGGCAGATTAGTGCTTTCTTCATAATAGGTATCATAATAGTGTTCTTAGGCGGAATGGCCTTAATATACCGCGCAGAGATCTATGAGAAGATCACAGACTTAGAGCTGGTCAGTGGGATATCAGTGCCTGAAGAAGCCAAGAACTTCAACGACTTCGTGCTCCAATGCGTGAGGCAAACAGCCCAAGACGGAATAGACCGGCTGGGCTTGCAGGGAGGCTATATAGAGATGCCTACGGATAAAGTATTAGTAGGCAGCATTAACATGTTCTCCAACAAGCTGGAAATACTTCCTGGTTTCAGGACCGCTTACTGGTTCTACCAGCAAGACAATGGAGTAGAAGTCACAGACATCCCGACTAAGGAAGAGATGTCCCAGCAGCTCAAGAATTATATCGACGCTAACGTGGAAGAATGCTTTAGAGACTTCGTAGACTTCCCGGACTACAAAGTAGGCTACAGGAAAGTTTCGAGCGAAGTCAGCATCAAGAACAGCGAGGTGCAGGTCGTCTTGAACATGCCGACAGCTTTGATGATCAAAGACCAGAAGTTCAACTTCGACACCTACAAGACAAGGATAAAAGTCGCGCTCGGAGACATACTGGAATTATCACGCCGAATAGTAGAGGACGAAGCAGAGACGAACTTCTTAGAAACAAAAACAGAAGACATGATGGTAGCTTACGAACAGATACCCTACTCCGGATCTGACCTTTCCTGCGGAGTCAAGACATGGTACTTGGAGAAGGTCATATCTGATTTCAAAGCCATAGTGCTCGAGAACATGCACAAGATAAGGATCGTAGGGACAGATTACACTGCCCCTAGGGATGATCTTACGAAATATTTCGAATGGGACGTAGGAAGCAAGAGAAACCCTAACGTCAACGCTATGCTCACCTACTCGAAATCATGGCCGTTCTACCTGAGCGTGACACCGGAAGAGGACGGGATTTTGAAAGCTCAGCAAGTGACTGACAGGATGGGCGACGTAGGATTCGTAGCCAAGTCGATGTTCTGCATGAACGACTGGAACTTCGTATACGACGTGAAATACCCTGTATTAGTCACGTTGTATGACAAGCAGAACGATTACACTTTCCAGTTCGCGATGCAAGTGGTCATAGAAAGGAACCAGCCTAGGAAAGCTAAGATAGTCCCAGATTTCGAGACAGACAAGGAAGCTAATTATTGCGCTTTTACCAAGAATGTTGAGTCTTCTGTATCAACTTATGAGGAAGTGGGCTTAGAAGCTGCCACGAAACCACTAGACGGGGTGAACATTAAATACAACTGCATAACCCACAGCTGCAGCGTAGGAACTACCAGGCTCAATGGAGAAGATGCTACGCTCATAACAGCCTTCCCATCATGCATCGGAGGCACTTTGATAGCTGATAAGGAAGGTTACCATTCTGTTAAAGAATTAGATGTTGATTCCAACAAGCAGTTCTCGATGAGCATGACATTAGAAAAACTAATCAAGATGCCTGTAAGAATCCATGTCAACAGGGATACTGGCTCAGGAGAGCCGTCAAGCGAAGAGCAGGTAATCATAGAATTAGAAGAGCCTGATAAAGAATACAGGACCATGATCATGTATCCTGACCAGAAAGAAGTCAACCTGATACCTGGCAGTTACAAAGTCAAAGAGTACGTTGTCAGGTCAGGCTCAGCCATCAAGATTCCTGGAAAAGAAGTCAAGACATGCGTAGACGTCCCGACAGGAGGACTGATGGGACACTTCGGGGCAACTGAGCAGAAATGCACGCCTACAAAACTGCCTGACGTGGAACTAACAAACCTAGTCACTGGAGGCGCAGAGTTTGAATGGGACGTCAGCCGGATGGAGCTTTACACCTCGGATTATGTAAAGTTTTATATAACCGCTAACCCTATACCTGAATCGTTAGAAGAGCTCAGCAAAGTAGACCTTAAACAAGCAGACACGCTATTGCCGGTGTTTTTGAATGAATAAGATAAAAGGGCTGATATCAGCGTTTTGCATATTCTTGATAGTCATGATACCAGTCTGCATGGCTGTTGACGAGTTCGAACAGCAAGGAGAAAACCTAATAATCGAAGCCAAGCAGACAGAGCCGGAAACATTAAGGTCTGACGACCTAGAGCAGATGAACATACCGGTAAGGATTATTCTAGGCGCTATAAGGGGGGCTCCTATAAGCGTACCAGAAAACATAAGGGTCGACCCGAGGATTATAAAAAAGGCAGAGGCTGCCAAGAAAAACGCCTCAGTAGAAGGGACTTCTGACCAGGTCATGAAAGATTACGTGCAAGGGACTCCAAAATGGTACAAAGCGCCTTACCCTACTCTTGACAATCTAGGTTACATACAAATAACGCTTAAGAAGATAGAGAAAGAGTCTGACGTGCCGAAACAGATAGACCTAGACTTCGAGGCCAAGATAACATACGAAGCAGAAAAAGCCGCTTTCACCATCGGAGGAGAGGATATTAAAGAGATCAGGCAAGCGACAGTCAACATGGTGAAAGAAGAAAGAGAAAAGCACAGCATACTGGGCGGGCAATACTACTTAAGGGCGATACAAGTTAAATACGACTCGGCTGACGTAGAAGTATTAGACCAAGACTTCAAATCTGTTACAAGGACGAGCCTGAAGCTCGGAGAAATATCAAGGTCTCTGAGCCTGAAGAGAAGCAATGATGAAGTGCAGCCTGAATCCATAAGGCTTAAGCTTGAAGAGGTAAAAGGCGCAGGAGCTGTCAAGCTGAACATAGACGTGGGTGGCGAGATAAAAACTAAGTCTTTCGAAAAGGCCAAGGAGATAAACGGCGGATGGAAAATAGACAATTACTTCCTCACTAAGACTGACACTAACGGCCAAAACATGTACACTGAAGACGACTGGGTGAGGATTAAGTACAAGACCAACATTTTCAAAACACCAGTGATACTTGTTAATGACGGCAAGCACAACACTATCAAAGCATTAAAAGACATCGTCACTAGCTGCGAGGCTGATAAAGACGGAGCTTGCGCGATATACAAAGACAGCGCGATAGACAACCTGAAAGGTTTGAAACTGCAAAAGGCGGACTTCCAGCAGGCAGTAGAAGACATAGAGCTCATAGGCGTTAAAGGGCTAGAAGGCATAGAGCCTAAGAATGAGAAGCCTTACGCTACGATAGACGTCGGTGGTAAAGAGATGAGGTTCTATTCAGGAGACTACCTTAAGAACGAAGGCACATGCAAATGCACTGTCTCGGTAAGCCGTGACAGCGTAAGCATAATCGGAATCAGAACATGCGACCAGTACTCGGATTACAACCAAAAGTCTTACAATATCGGTGAAACAGACAGCATATGCCGAACAGCTATAGAAATCAAAGAAATAACATCTGTACAAGAAGCGGTCATAAGAGTGCTTCCAGGAACAGGAGAAGGCAAAACAACGACGTACTTCTCAGTACACCTGCCAGTCGAGAAAAGGGCGTTGCAATACACTCCTGACGAGCTGCAGGACAAGATAAACAAGACAGAAGCGCTCATAGCGAAGCTGGACAAGACCATAGCCAGCCTCCAGACGCTAGTTGAAGGATGGACAAAGATATGCTTAGCCACGATGGCGGTAATAACCGTGATGGCTTTCTTCGAAGGCACGAGCAAGACGCCAGAAACAGCACCGGCTACACCAACAACCGGTGGCACACAGCCAGCTGAAGGAAAACCCATGGTGGGTATAGACTTTGGAACACATACGAAGATGTATATAAAGTCTGATATCCATGCCCAGAATACTAATGCTAAAAAAGAATTACAACCCACTAAGGATAGAAAATATGTCATAGAAAACGATAAAGTAATATTCGAGCAAACAGGCACTAAGTCTACTGAAGTAGGCAACGTACTTTTCAGATTCTATGATGAAAAAAACCAGGTCTATAGGCTGAAAAAAGGAATTGCCGCTTGGACTTTCGAACCAGCGGCAGCTAACACTGGCAATATGGGCCCTAGCGACCTTAATGATGTAAGCGTATCTTCAAACAAAGACCAAGTGATAATACCATTAAAAAGCTGCGGCTCACTGCCAAGCGTAGCTGCTGAAAAAAACGCAGCATCACCAAGGATGGAATGTGAGAGGTACTGGAATAACTACGGCACAGCCTTATACTTGGTATATGAAGAAATCGGCGGGTCTCCTGCCAGGTACATGGATGTATGGTGGGCCGGAGACGACGGCAAGCTTGACCTTGTGAAAAAAGGAAAATCTGATGGAGACAGGGTAATAACTCGCGTA
>VGLX01000117.1 GCA_016866645.1 Candidatus Woesearchaeota archaeon
TTTCTTGAAACAGAAAACTACCCTTTCAACAAAAAATTCTAACAGAAGAAAGCCTATAAACACAAAACAACACAAAAAACAAAAACACACGGTTTTATCAGAAAAAAATCAAACCAAAAATCTCAAAAAACAAACACGAAAACAAGAAAATCACTCAAAAATTAAACTGTGCCTTTGTATAGAAAAGTTTATAATGCCCTCTAATAATGATTCTAAAATTATAAAAATCAAGGAGGGTTTGCGACAAAATGGCAAAAAAAAGTTATTTCTTAGAAGAAGACATCCAGTTTCATTTCAAAAACACTATAGACTGGAAGAAGATAGCACCTTTATATGAAGAGCTAGATGACAAGTTTAAACTTGAAGACGCTGTAGGGATGTACAACGCGACTCTGAAAGAATTAGGCACGATATCCGCTAATGAGCTGGAAGAGACAGCTAAAGAAAGCGACGAAGTAGGGGCAAAGCTAGAAGATGGAGAAGTCGTGTACACTGAAGGCTTCAAACAAGGCCTTAAAGCTTTCAAGGAGTCAGACGCGTTAGCGCTTAATGTCAAAAGGGAATATTCTGGACCTGGAATGCCGGGGATCGTGAACGTGATAAACATGGAAATGATGTGCAAAGCAGACCCTGCCTTCATGACAGTCTACGCGTTCTACGCAGGAGTAGCCAAGACATTAGAAGCATCCGCATCAGAAGAGATGAAACAAAAATACATCCCTATGCTGGTATCTGGAGAATGCAACGGCTCGATGTCCCTGACAGAGCCAGACGCAGGATCAGACTTAGGCCAGATAAGGACGTTGGCAGAGAACAAAGGAGACCACTGGGAAGTCACAGGCAACAAGATATTCATAAGCAACGGCAATGGCGAACTAAGCCTGGTACTTGCAAGGTCAGACCCTAAAACAGAAGGTAAAACAGGCGGGTTAAGCATGTACTTAGTGCCACGGTTCATAGAAAAAAACGGCAAGAAGGCTACCAATTTCAAACTAGAAAGGCTAGAGCACAAGCTAGGGATAAAAGGCTCACCTACCTTGGAATTATCATTCGACAAATCAATAGGCTACCTGGTAGGCAAAGAAGGAGACGGCCTTAAGCAGATGTTCTACCTGATGAACGAAGCAAGGCTCGGAGTTTCAGTGCAGGCTTTAGGCATAGCACAAAAAGCCCTAGAAGAAGCTAAAGAATACGCCAACCAGAGGGTACAGTTCGGCAAGGCCATAGGCAAGCACGAACTGCTGGCTGACAAGATACTGGACATGGAAACCGACGTCAAAGCCATAAGGAGCCTGATATACAAAGCAGCAGAATACGAAGACATAAAAACCGGACTCGAAGACAAACTGAAAAACTTCACAGGAAACAAAGAAGAAAAAGCCAAACTGCAAAGGCAGTTCAAGAAATACAAGTTCTTAGCCAGAGAGATGATACCGCTGATAAAATACTTCGCGGCAGAGAAAAGCATACAGATCGCAAGAGACAACGTGCAAATACACGGCGGCAACGGATACACCACAGAATACAATGCTGAGTTGCACCTGAGAAACGCAGTAATAACGGCAATCTACGAAGGGACAAGCCAGATACAATCACTGATGGCAATGGGCGACACCTTGAAATCATCAAAAGTCCTGCCTTATGTAGAATCATTCAAAAGCGTGGGCAGATTATGCAAGGCTCTTGTAAAAGGGAAAATGGGCTCTAATGTTATATTTGCGCAAGACTACTTCAACCGCGCAGTCGACTATATGAAAAGGCCGTTCGCGATAGCCAAGCTGAAAAAAGATAGAAAAGCAGAGGCAAAAGCCTTGTCTTACGCGATGCTCTACTCTGAAAGGCTGACAAAACTGAAAGCTTACAAGACAGTGATAGAAATCCTTGTCGACGAGGCAAAGAAGTTCCCGGAACGAAAGCCTTTAGCAGAGAGGTTCATAAGGAATTACATGCCAGAGATGAGGAAAGAATCAGAGTTCATATGCAGCGGTGACAAGACAACCCTTGATTATATCAAAAACATGAAATAAGGAGGTTCTTTTATAATGAAAGACATAAAAAAAGTCACAGTCCTAGGCAGTGGAGTCATGGGTTCAGGAATAGCTGCTCACTTAGCTAATTCCGGATTCGAAGAAATCTACTTATTAGACATCATCCCTCCAAAACTTACAGAAGAACAAATACAAAAAGGATACACACTAGAAGACAAGAATATTAGAAACTTATTAGCGAGAAAAGGCTTGAATGCTATAATAAAAAGCAACCCGCCACAGCTAGGATCGCAAAAGCTGACAAAGTACATAACGATAGGGAACACTACTGACGACTTTGACAAGTGCGTATCAGAATCAGACTGGATCATAGAAGTCGTACCAGAAATCGCGAAGATAAAGAATGACACGTTCAAAAGAGTAGACAAAGCGAGAAAGCAAGGCAGCATAGTAACCTCGAACACTTCAGGAATATCCATAGACAAGATGATTAATGGCTGTTCTGAAGACCTAAAACAGAATTTTTTAGTGACTCACTTCTTCAACCCTGTAAGGTTCATGAAGCTTTTAGAGATAGTAAAGACAAACGCAACGAACCCGGAAGTCTTAGACACGATGGTAAAAATCGGGGAAGAAAAACTGGGAAAAGGAATAGTATACAGCTATGATGTCCCAGCATTCGTGGGCAACAGGATAGGCGGGTACTTCCTGATGAAGCTGATAAGCATGCTAGACAAGTATGATATTGAGACTTTGAACAACGTCTTCGACCCGAAGCTAGGATACGGCGGAAAGCCATTCTCAACTTGCGACCTGGCAGGGGTAGACGTAGTGTACCATGTCATGAAAAATATTTACGAAAACACAAACGACGAGTGCCACGAGACGTTCAAAGTGCCAGAGTTCATGGAACAGATGGTAAAAAAAGGCCTGCTGGGAAGGAAGGCTAACCAAGGATTCTTCAAAAGAGACAAGGTCAAAGGTAAAAAAGTAGACCTTGTCATAGACCCGAACACTTGCGAATACGTCCCTAAAAAAAGCCCAGTAATACAATCAGTGATAGAAGCCAAGAGAGCAAGAACTTTGGAAGACTCAGTCAAAGCGATGTACCACGCCAAGGACTTAGGCGGAGAAATCTACAGGACTATAATAAACGAATGGATAAGGTACGCTTTCAACAGGGCGCCAGAAATAAGCCCGGAAGGAATAGAAGGAGTTGACAAAGCAGTAAGATGGGGATTCAACCAAAAACTCGGTCCTGGAGAAATAGTCGACGTCATAGGCGGAGACGAAGTAATCCAGAACCTTGAGAAAGAGGGCGAGCTCCCACCAATGCTGAAAGAGATAAAGAAACAGAAGTGGAAAAAGGTATACACCCGCGACGAGATGGGCCCGGACTTCGTTTTCGGCAAAAACAGTTACAGAAAGACAATAAGACCAGAAAAGTGCTCAAGCTTTAAAGACTTAGCAAAAACAAAAAACCCTATCTTTAATGTTAAGCATGGCGGAAGGCTCTTCGACATAAACGACGGAGTGCTAGCCTTGGAAATGCTGTCAAAGAACGGCACAGTGAACATGGAACTGATGGAAGCCATAAACAAAGCCATTGATACAGCAGAGAATGGATATAAAGGGCTAGTAATCGGAAACGACTTCGAGAACTTCTCATTCGGAGCAGACTTAGACATGATGCTAGGATTCGTCCTAAGGGGGAAGACAAAAGTATTGGAAAGAGTCATCAAAGACTTCCAAATGCTGAACCAGAGGATAAAATTCTCAAAAGTTCCGGTCGTGGTGGTAAAGAAAGGGATGGCATTAGGCGGAGGATGCGAGATAGGCTACGGAGCCCACATCAGAGCAGCTCACGACTCATTCATCGGACTAGTAGAGTTCGGAGTAGGGCTGATACCTGGCGGAGGAGGAGTAAAAGAGACATTGGTGAAGAAGTACAACAAATACGCCGACAAGCCAGGCTCGAAACCGTTAGACTACATAAGAGAAACATTCGAACAGATAGCCTACGTAAAAATAGCCATGAGCGCCCACGAAGCCAAAGAGCTAGGATACATGTCAAAAGACGACGGCATAAGCATGAACGCAGACTTCTTGCTGCACGATGCGAAACAAGACTTACTGAAACTTTCGGACAACTACCAACCACCACAAGAGACCAAAGTATTGCTCCCTGGAAGGGATATGAAAGCAACATTATACACAGGAATAGACTTAGCAGTAGCAGGGAAGCAGCTGCCACCGATGAAAGTGCCAGGGTTCATA
>VGLX01000118.1 GCA_016866645.1 Candidatus Woesearchaeota archaeon
CGAAGTTATAGTAGTATCATCTGGGCTTTGGCACCAGATAAAGCCTTGCATCTTGTGTTCCATGTCGGTGTTCACTACGTCAAAGATTAAAGTCGCTGCCTTTTCCCCAGCAACGCCAGGATTCGTCCTTTTCAGCTGTGTTGACAATCCGCTAGCATTAACCATACCTAATATTAATAAGAACAAGACTGGAAGTATCAGCCACCTGCTTTTCATGCATTATTAAAGGAGGATTCAGGCTTTAAAACTTTCTGTCAACAGTTCAAAAGTTTTATAAATCTCGTATAATTCCTTTTTTTAACGGTGATGAATGCATGAAATTCAACTACAAAACCGCTTCTAAGAAGTTTAAATGGGACATCCCTGAAGAGTTCAACATGGCATGGAACCTCATAGAGGATAATATCGGTAAAGGTAAGAAGGATGACGTAGCGCTTTACTGGGAGAATTCTGACGGCGACACTAAGAAGTTCACCTACGAAGAGCTGAGACTAGCTTCGAACAAGTTCGCTAACGCATTAAAGAAGACCGGCGTCCAGAAAGGCGACAGGATACTGTTCAGGACTCCTAACATACCAGAGTTCATGATATCATTCCTGGGCTGCGTGAAGACAGGAGTGGTTCCTATACCTTCAAGCACTTTGTACAAAAGCGCTGAAGTAGAGTATAGGATTAATGACAGCGGTGCAAAGGCTGTCTTGACAACTGCCGACCATGCTGAGGTTTTAGAAAAAGTCAACTGCGAGAGCCTAGAGAACGTCATAGTCGTCGGGGGCGCGAAAGGCGGACAGTTAGAGTATGAGAAGCTGGTCAGCGACGCAAGCAGCGAATTCGACTTCACCCCTACGAAAGCAGAAGAGACGTCGTTCATGATGTACACTTCCGGAACTACGGGCCATCCGAAAGCAGCGGTGCATGCGCACAGGTGGAGCATAGGGAATGATCCTAACGCTAAGTTCTGGGCGGCATACAAGCCGAAAGACTTGGTGAGCCACTCTGGAGAGCTGAACTGGATATTTACGCTAGCGAATAATTTCGTATGCCCGTTCAGGGCAGGGGTGCCAGTTTTCTTATACCAAGAGAAGGTCAGGTTCAACCCTGAGAAATGGTTACAGCTCATAGAGAAGTACAAGATAACCAACTACGCAGCGACACCCACCATTTATAGGATGTTACTAACTGTGCAGGACGCTGAGAAAAGGTTCAACCTGAAAAGCCTGGAGCATTGCATCAGCGCAGGAGAAGCATTACCTCAAGACACTTTCAAGGAATGGAAAAAAAGGTTCAAGACCAAGATCTTTGACGGCATAGGCCAGACTGAAGTCATGGTCTTCGTCTCAAACATGGACGGCATGAAGATCAACCCTGGAAGCTGCGGAAGGCCCCAGCCCGGGCACAAGGTAGCGATCATAAACGAGAAAGGCGAAGAATTGCCGCCGAACACTCCTGGAAGCTTAGCGCTTGACAGGAACGACCCGGGACTGATGAAAGAGTACTGGCAGAAGCCGGAAAAGACAGCGGAAGTCTTCCAAGGGAAATGGTACGTGACAGGCGACACGCTAGAAATAGATGAGAAAGGCTACTTATGGTTCAAGGGCAGAGGCGACGACCTGATAAAAGCGTCAGGGTACAGGATAAGCCCTTTCGAAGTCGAGAGCGCACTAGCATCACACCCCGCAGTCCTAGAATCAGCAGCAGTGCAAAGCCCGGACGAGCTGAGAGGCAACGTAGTAAAGGCGTTCATAATACTGAAAGAGAATTACGCTCCAAGCGAAGAACTAATCAAACAGATACAGGACCACGTCAAGGAGATAGCAGCGCCGTACATGTACCCTAGGAAGGTAGAGTTCGTGAAAGAATTGCCTAAGACACAGAGCGGAAAGATAAAGCGTAAAGAGCTGAGAGAAGCAGAGCAGAAGAAACAGTAAAGCTTTTCTTAAAGTATAAGGGACACGTAAGAATCCTACTCGTAGATATCATCATGGTGGCCGAAGTCTTCGAAAGAGATAATGTCTTTAGACTTGTCATAGCTGAATATTAGGATAAAATGCCCTATGTGCACCCTCTTTGAGTCTTTCATGCCATATCTGGGGTTTTTGTAATGCTCAACGTCAGATGAGCTTATCACTTCCTTGATTTTTCTCATTACTTTCCCATAAGTCTGCTTGTCTTTCTTGAACAGCTTGACTAGCTTCTTTTCCAGCTCGGGCTTTATCTCGAATTCACGCATTCTCTACACGCTTCCTTAACTCTTCTATGCTCTTGAACCGGATACCTTTCTCTTTCTTTATTTTCTTGAGATTCTCCACGAATTCAGGCTTCAGCTCCGGTTCTATGAACTCCTCGTCGAACTTGTCTATCACGAAGTTGATAGCGTCAGACTTGTTCTTGAAACCGAACTTCCCTTTGATTATTGTAAGTATCCGGTCTTCGTATTCTCCCAGGTTTATAACAGCTTGAGCCATTTCATCCTCCTGTAATGTTTTATTATATTCCATTATAAATTATTATAAACTATTATATAAACGTTACGGTAACACGCAGGATTCGGAAGGATAACTCATTAATAATCTCTTGCCAGGAAAAAGTGAAGAAACTACGGAAGAAACGGAAAAAATTCATCTGAGGTTCAGCGCAACTCACTTACGTTAAGGTCTGCCCGTTCCCAGAGCGGCACGTTAGAAAAAAAGAGATAAAGGTATGGGGTTGCGAGGATTTGAACCCCGATCGCAGCGTCCCGAACGCTGAATCTTAACCAAGTTGGACCACAACCCCGATTGTTAAAGTTGAAATAAGAATGCGCATTATAAATTTTTTGGAATGACCCTCAAAATCATTCAAGCAGTTGTGAAGTCAATTGTTTTGTCTTGCGCCTCGGTCTCGTACTGTTTAAGATGCTTGAACCTTGAAGGCATCAGCAGATATAAGAATTCGAAGTCTAGCTTTCCTAAAGGCTTCTTGGTTATCGCAGTATAAGGCAACCTTATGAAAGCATCAAGCATACAGTAGTACCCGTAGGCCTGCAGGGCATAGCCCGCATAGCCTGCTACAGGAACATCATTGAATAGCTCTCCGCTGTATATCTTAGCCAAACCTAGCCCTATACCAAAAAGCGTAGAGTATAAGGTCATCTTGTTCCTTTTCATACCAGCTTCTTTAGTCAATGAGTCCTGCATCTTGTAAGGCAAAGACCCTAAGATACGGTAGGATATCGTAAAATTAGCCGCAAATTTCAAGAAGTTCTTGGCATTCTCGCCCTTGTTGTACTCTGAGCTCTTGAGGTAGTTTATCAGGTACTTCCTGCCTTTCTTCAGCAGGCTTTTTCCGCTCACATCCTCCAAAGTGTTCTTGATCTTCTCTTCTAATGACATTCCTCATAAACAGGACAGTAGATAGATAATAAATTTATTGGTTTAAGGTTTCTTTTGGCTTCCTGTGCTCTATCCAGTGCATAATAGCGTCAGCTGCTGTCTTCAGGAGCAAGAATAAAACCATCAATCCCGTAATGGTACTGCCCTGTTCAATGGCATTGCCTGCAAAGATTATAGTGAGATGCATAGGCACTATCCTTATGTAAGGGAAGAACATCATAGAGCCTATATTCTTCTTTTTTTTCTCATCTTCTACACGGTTGTAATTATAAGAAAACAAATGGTTTATGAAGAACATAACTGCGCCGAACGCAAGTAAAAAAACGTCAACTAAACTTAAACTTTGGGAGGGTTTGCTCATCACCAATATGAATATTAAGTAAAAAAAGTGAAAACCTCCGTAATGTATCGCGAAGAACACTGCTGTTTTTCTCTTAGTCTCTTCAGTCGGATTCACACTTTGGTTGTTAATCTCGAAATTCTCTGTTGAGAACTTTTTTAGCCTCCATATCTTGATAAACTGGAATATCCCTATCGTCACGCTTTGGAACCAGTAAACCCATAATAAAGTGAAAAAATTCCACTGCTGTACAACCGCAAGAAAAATCGTGACTAAGTTAGACAATATAAGGAAGTAAACTGACAGGTCATGCCCTTTGTGCTCAAAGTCCCCATTTAATAGTTTTAGTAACCACATGCTTTTATCAAAAAGAGCGGCGGTTGTTTAAAAAACTTCTCAACGAAGGATAAAGTCAACTAAACGTCGCCTTTAAATATTAGTTATTCTATTTATCGTATTGGGTGATGTTTATGGTTGTATGTGAAAATTGTGGGTCAAAAGATGTTGTG
>VGLX01000119.1 GCA_016866645.1 Candidatus Woesearchaeota archaeon
TAACAAAGCAGTAAACAAGAAATAGAAAAGCTTATTTAATGGAAACGTTCTGAATATAAGAATGATTAAAAAGTGGTGGGTATGCTAACAGAAGTAAGGATTCTAGGGAGAGGTGGACAAGGAGCAGTAACGTCTTCACAGCTGATAGCAGTAGCAGCTTTCTACGAAGGCCTGCAAAGCCAAGCTTTCCCGATGTTCGGGGTTGAGAGGACTGGAAGCCCTGTAAAGGCTTTCGTAAGGCTTTCTGACACGGACATAAAGGACAGGAGTGAGATATGCATGCCTGACTATTCTATAGTCCTAGACCCTACGCTTCTCGGAGCTTTGAACGTATGCGAAGGAGTAAAGAAATCAGTCATAGTGAACTGCGGCAAATGCTTATCACTAGAAAAGAAAGGATACTACGTAGATGCTACGAGCATAGCAATGAAAACAATAGGCAAGCCGTTCGTCAACTTAGCGATGATGGGCGCTTTCGCAAAAGTCACAAAAATAATCACTTTAGAATCCATAAACAAAGCAGTAGAAGACTTGTTTGGAGTCAAAGGCAAACCTGAAGTCGTCGAGAAGAACAAGCAAGCTATCAAAGAGGTTTACGAGGCTACCAAAATATGAGCGACCTAAACCCTGGTGCGGTTATAACAGAGCCTGGAAGCACGAAAAAGTACAAGACAGGCGACTGGAGGACTTTCAAGCCCAACTGGGATAGCAGCAAGTGCACTCAGTGCATGATATGCTGGCAGTTCTGCCCAGACATGGCCATACCTCAAAAAGACGGCAAGAGGCAAGATACTAATTTTGATTATTGCAAAGGCTGTGGCATATGCTCACAAGTCTGCCCAGTCAAATGCATCAAGATGGAGAAGGAAGAGAAATGAAGAAAGTAATAGAATGCAGCCACGCTATCGCAGAGGCTGTAAAGCTTTGCAAGCCTGACGTGATGTCAATTTATCCTATCACGCCTCAGAGAAGTAAAAGCTGAAGTCTTTTATTTCGAGGACACACACATACCTGAACGGCTTGCAGACTTTGTTAACGATGGAGAGCTAGACAGCGACATGATTTATGTAGAGTCAGAGCACTCTGCCATGGCCGCAGCGATAGGCGCATCAGTTACTGGTGTGAGGACTTTCACAGCTACATGCTCACAAGGGCTTATGCTTATGAGCGAAGTCTGTTTCATAGCAGCAGGAATGAGGCTTCCAATAGTGATGGCAGTGGCTAACAGGGCAATATCCGCACCGATTAACATCTGGAACGACCAGTCTGACAGCTTAGCTCAAAGGGACTCAGGATGGATACAGCTTTACGCCGAAAGCGCACAAGAGGCGCACGACACGATAATACAAGCTTACAAGATAGCCGAGAAAGTTTTCTTGCCAGTAATGGTTTGCGTCGACGGGTTCACGCTAAGCCACGTCTGGGAAAATGCAGATCTCCTAGACCAGAAGGACGTTGATAATTTCTTGCCAAAGTTCAAGCCGATGTTCACTCTTGACCCTGAAAAGCCGGTAACGATGGGACCTATAGCTTTTCCAAACACTTACATGGAATTCAAACAGCAACAAGAAGAAGCTATGAAAACGGCTTTGAAAGAGATTGTTAAAACTTCAAAAGAGTTCAAATCCAAGTTCAAAAGAAACTACGGAAATGGGCTAGTAGAGACTTACAACCTGAAAGGCGCGAAAACCGCTTACGTCTGCATGGGATCAGTATGTACTACTGTTAGAGGAGCGGTAGATGACTTAAATAGAGAGGGCAAAAAAGTAGGCTTGATAAAAATCAAGAGCTTCAGGCCGTTCCCAAAAGAGGACCTAGTAAGTGTTTGTAAGAATTTGAAAAACGTCATAGTCTTAGACAAGGCTGTATCACCGGGAAACGAAGGAGTGATATGCACTGAGCTGAAAGCAGCCTTGCAAAATCAAAAAACAAACATCAAAGGTGTAATCGTAGGACTGGGCGGAAGGGATGTTACGAAATACAGCATTTTGAAAGCTTTCAAGAACCGTGACAAAAAAGGAGTAGACTGGTTATGAACAACCCTAAACTGAGCGGTATCATTACATTAGAAGACTTAAAAGAAGATAAAAGAGTTTATGTTATGCTAGACAAAGATTACCTCAATGACCTAGTTTTAAACCTAAAAAAACACGGAAGTAATATCAAAGAAATTGCTAATAATTCAGGTATAAGATACACCCTGTTAAATCCTTTAATAGGAAACAGACAAGAAGCAATAAGACTAAAAGATGTTTGGGACATTTGTGAATTTCTAGAACAAAATAAATTTGACTGTATCCCTAAATTAAAAACAAGCATAACAGAGTTGAAGGGACAAAATGGTCATGGGATAAAAAATCCGAAGCTACCTATCAACTTTAACAACAAAGAAGGTGCAAGAATAATCGCTTCTTTATACGGGGACGGAGGAGTATGCGGAAACACGAATAGACCCTTGTACTCAAATAAACAAAAAGTTCTTATAAAAACGGTGCTAAGCTGCATAAACAACGTAATAGGAAAAGTTTACTACTCTTCTCAAAGCACTCGCGGTTGCACAGATGTGATATTTCCACCCATCTTAGGCTTTATCTATGAAAAAGTAGGATACAAAGCAGGGAATAAAATAAAAACACAAAATACTATCCCTCCTTTTGTGTATCATCTCCAAAAAGATATTATATTAGAATTCTTAAGCCAACTAATCGATGACGAAGGAACGTTATATTGCAAAACTAGGCAAGTTAAACATCGAGGTAAAAAAACGCGAAGATTATTTTATAGCATAAGGCTTACTTTTAGCAATGAACATAATCTAGGAAAAGTACCAGCATTCTTAGAATCATTGTTAAGATTGTTACACAAAATAGATATATATCCTAATTATAAAATCTCGGATTTCTACATAACCAAACATAAAGAAAAACGAGAAAAATGGACTATACACCTTTCTGGAAGAGAGTTTTACAATAACACAACCCTGTTAAATCTTATATCCTCTTCTAAAAAAAGTAGGTTAAAAAGGATTTTGAGATTAAAAAAGGAGAGCCATATGTCCAAACAAGAGTTACATACCAAATTTTTAAGCGCCATTAAAGCGCTAGAAAAGAAAAATGAAGATATAAACTCTTCTAACCTTAGTAAAAATTTAAACCTGTCTTTGGATCGAAGCAGAGAACTCTTAGCAGAGTCCTATAAAAAGAAGTATCTCACAAAAATTATAGGGCAACGAATATTTAATAAAAACAGATTCGCGGGGCAGCTTCCTACATCTTACAAGCCTAATAACAGGATGATAAGCTTATCAAAGAGGTTCGAACATGATAATCGGACTACCTGAAATAGAATTATTCGCGCAAGGGCACAGATCCTGTGCGGGATGTGGCTCAGCATTAACTATGAGATACGTTCTGAAAGCCACAGGCAAGGACACAATAGTGGTACAAAACACTGGATGCCTTGAAGTCACGACAACTCCATTCCCAGAAACTGCCTGGGAAGTGCCTTACATCCACGTTGCTTTCGAATGCGGAGCAGCAGTAGCTTCCGGAGTGGAAAGAGCGTTGAAAAAACTGAACAAAAAAGCGAACATCATAGTCTTCGGAGGAGACGGTGGAACTTTTGATATAGGGTTCCAAGCACTTTCAGGAATGATAGAACGAGGCCATAAGATCTGTTATGTTTGTAATGACAATGAAGCTTACCAGAACACAGGAATACAGAGGAGCGGCTCAACCCCTAAGTACGCTTCAACCACGACTTCACCGTTTGGAAGCAAGATACACGGCAAGCAAGAATTGAAAAAGCCGTTACCTTTCATAATCGCCGCACACAGGCTGCCTTACGTAGCAACAGCAAGCATAGCTTATCCTCAAGACGTCGTGAAAAAAGTTCAAACAGCTTTAAGCCAAGACGGCCCAACTTATCTGCAAGTGTTCTCACCATGCGTTCCCGGATGGAAGTACGACCCTTCACAGACAGTAGCCATAGCAAAGCTAGCTGTAGAGACAGGAGTAACTCCTTTATATGAGATACTTCACGGCAAACTATCGCTAAGGAAGATAGAGAACAGAAAACCAGTAAAAGACTACTACTCAGCTCAGGGGAGGTTCAAAGGCATGAACGACAAAGAGCTGGAAGAAGTGCAGAAATACGTC
>VGLX01000120.1 GCA_016866645.1 Candidatus Woesearchaeota archaeon
AGAACAACAAGGCCAAGGCTGCGAACAGGGAGATTATCAGCACCTTGAATCCGAAAGTTTTCATAGCCACGCCAGCGAATAATAGCGGGAAGCCTATGTCTCCTCCGCCAAGGATAGCTGAGCCATCCTTGTAAGGAACTAGCACACCTGCGAAGATTTTGATATTCGTCTGGAATTTAGCGAGCTTAACCATATGCTCGGTCTTTCTTACCGCGATATAGTCATATATAGATATGAGGATCAAAAGTATAGATATTGACAGGACATTAGCTATCGGTACGAATATTGCTGCTAATCCACCGTATAGTATTATCTCCCCAAGGTTGTGTATTATCAGATTCCTCTTAAACACCTTGAAAAAAGCGAACCCTAAGGATATTATGACTGCTATGGCTGTAGAAACTCTAAAGCTTATTGGACCAAGGACTACGAACAGTTCACCGAAAAATTTTGACAACGCAGGCGTCACGAACGCGTTAAGCGCGATTGTTACGCAGAATACTATCGATACAAAGAACCACACTTTCCAAACAAACTCAAACCTGAACCTAGCTAGTACAAATGCTATAGCAGTGGCTACCAATATTAGTATGAACAATGGTATAAAAGATGTCTCTTCATCAAACTCGGGACGCTCTATGCCCATAGGCAGATCAGGAGCTGGTCCTTCAACAGGGATATAATACCTAGTTATGAATAAACCTACCACTTGAGCGAGCAAGAATATGCCCACAAGAATCATAGTTACTGCCCAAGTGTGTTTCATTAAGAACATTTGGGCGCTTATTGTTTAAAAGCCTTTTGTTATGCTCGTAAAAGATGCATTGCCTTGGACAGTTAGGTTTATAACTATTGTCTAATCTTAACTAGGTTATGGTATTAAACAAAAGCGTCATAAGCCTGGTGTTACACGCGGATGAGTACTTGAGCCTTATAGTCAAAGAGCACGGAATCTTCGCTTATCCCATCATATTCTTAACAATATTTTGCGAGACAGGACTAGTAGTCACGCCTTTCCTGCCCGGGGATTCTTTAGTTTTCTTAGCCGGGAGCTTTGCGTCTAACGGCTTGCTGAACGTTTTTGTTTTGTTTTTGATAATCCTAATAGCAGCCATCTTAGGGGATAGTGCTAATTATTGGATAGGTTACTATATAGGTGAGAAGTTTTTTGTCAAGGCTAAGTTTATCAAGCGAGAGCATTTAGAGAGAGCAGATAACTTTTACAAGAAATACGGCGGAAAGATGATTATGGTTTCAAGGTTTTTGCCAATAGTCCGGACTTTAGCTCCTTTCACTGCAGGGGTTAGTAAGATGGACTACATCAAGTTCTTAAGCTTTGATATTATCGGCTGCACCTGCTGGACTTCTGTGTTCCTTTTCGGGGGATACTTCTTTGGCAAGATACCTTTAGTCCAAGAGAACATACTATTCGCTTCTGCTTTGGTTGTTGTAGTCATACTCATAATGAACTATTTTGCGAGAAGGTTTGAGAACTGATTACTGTAACGAAAGAATTTTTCTAGCGTCTTCTGGCCTCGCGACTTCTCTTCCGTACTCTTTGGCTATCCTAACGACTCTTTCTACTAGTTGTGCGTTGCTCTCTGCTAAGACGTCTTTTGAGTAGTAGATGTTGTCTTCTAGTCCTACTCTTACGTGTCCGCCCATGGCTATTCCCATCATTGCCATCGGTAGCTGCCTAGTGCCTATTCCTATGACCGACCATGTTGAGCCTGAGGGTATTATGTCCGTCATGTAGACTAATGATTTAGCCGTTGCGGGCATCGCGCCTGGCACTCCTAAGACGAATTGGAAGTGCATCGGTTGTTTCAGCAGCCCTTTTTCCAGGAAGTATATGCAGTTTTGTACCATCCCCGGCTCGAATACCTCAAGTTCTGGTTTTATTCCTTTGGCAATAGTCTCTTTTGCCAGTGTTGTTAAGAATTCCAAGCTGTTTATGAACACCTTGTCCCTCATGTTTACAGATCCAGCGTCGAAAGAAACCATTTCCGGATTCAATGCTAATGGTTGCAGCCTTTCTTCTGTCGGCAGGTTCCTTCCAGGTATACCACTTGTTGTTAAGCATAGTATCGCATCTGTTTCTTTTCTGAGTATATCCACGACTTGCTTGAAAATTTTTACATCTTGCGTACCTAAACCTGTCGCTGGGTCTCTTGCGTGGATGTGCAGGACTGACGCTCCAGCTTTCCATGCCCCTATCCCAGAATCAGCTATTTCTTCAGGGGTTATAGGTATGTATTTCGTGTCTGCCTTGCTTATGCTCGATCCCGTTAGGGCCGCAGTTATTATAAGTTTATTAGACAAGTTTTTTTCCATGTCTTATACATACTAGTTGTTGAGTTTTTAAAGCATTCGCCATCAGCTGAGGATACATCGGACTATTCCAAAAGTATTTAAAAACTAAAAGTGCTACACAGACAACACTTATGGCAAAGATAATTTTATTGGAAGACGTAAACGAAAAGGACATTATCAAGGCCGTGAAAGACGGAAAGATACTCATCTACCCGACAGATACGATCTACGGCTTGGGATGTGATGCGCTGAATACCGATTCTATACTAAAAATAAGGGAGATGAAAGATAGAGATTCTGAAAAGCCGTTCTCTATCATAGCACCTTCTAAACAATGGATAAGCCAAAATTTTGAGGTGAACCCGGTTTATATACAGAAGCTTCCAGGGCCTTTCACTTTTATACTTAAGTCAAAGAAGAGCAAGATAGTCTCCAGTCATGTGGCTAAAGACGCCCAAACCCTGGGGGTTAGGATACCTGACCATCCATTCACAAAAATGATCCAAAAAGCAGGCAAGCCGTTCATAGCTACAAGTGTTAACCTATCAGGAGAAAAGCCAATAACCGAAATAAGCGAAGTACCGAAAAGAATATTAAACCAGACTGATATAATAATAGATGCGGGTAAGCTGGATGGTAAACCCTCAACAATCATAGATTTGACCAGTAAAATCGCAAGAATAATACCCCGGTAAAAAAGTGGTGAAGACAATTGAAACGATTATGGCCCATTATTAACAAGATGACATTTTTTGTGTTATCTTTCTTCCTGCTAATACTTTATCTGACGATAGTGTCTACAGTCAAACACAAAGGTGCTTTTTTAATTGCTCTGTTAGGGCTATGTGTATTAATAATAGGTCTTATTCAAGAAACAAAGAAGCTTAAGCATGAAAGATACACCTTAGCAAGGGAGTTAGAAGTGCTGATTGCTATACCTTTGTCTACGGTTGTCACATTCTTCTTAAGCACAAAAATAGACATGGGATATGGTTTCTTAGGACCTGTAATCGCAGCGGGCATAGTCGGTCTTTTAGGGTCGTATCTAAAAACATACGACCTAGCAAATCCTATATACTGCGGGGCATTTGTTGGCATGAGTTCAGCCCAAGTCGCTTTCTCCAGTTTCTGGTTCATGGGGATAGCAGGGCTGACCGCAGGGCTGATATTTATCTTATCCCATGAAGTTTATAACCAAACTGGCGGGACATTAGGGGCGATAGCTTTCAGCAGCGTGACTATCGCAAGGAAGATAATAATGATGCTTGGAGGACTAGTATGAACCCAGGATATTATGCAGTAATCGCAGCATTGAGCCTCGCATCAGCATTGTTAACATGGGAGCTTAATGTTAAACGAGGCTGGGGCGGAGTTAAGGCCTCTTCACTAGTCTCTTTAATCTCAGGTTTGATAGTTTATTTCTTAAGAATCAACCCTGATTATGGAGCGGCAGTTATGGGCGCCAGCTTCGCAGCTATGAGCACTGATAAGGTGATACCTAACAGGAGATGGGTAAGCATATGCGGGCTAGTTTTCGCAGCGCTTTTCTTGGGTATAAGCAGCCAAGCGTTTGGAGGGTTTGGAGGGAGATTAGGAACGACATCTTGCATGTCAGTAGTTATGACATTAGGCTTGTTAAGGGTTTTCGGAAGCCATAAGAAGTACCCTCATTTGCTGCATCATAAAGCGCCAGAAAAGAAAATATTTAAATAAGACAAGGTATTAAATTCTTAGCAGAGGTGAGTGAGCTTGAAAAAAATATTTCTACCAATAGTGATTTTAATAATATGTGCGCTGTCTGT
>VGLX01000121.1 GCA_016866645.1 Candidatus Woesearchaeota archaeon
GACTAAGAAAAGAAAAAGGAGCAAAAATACTAGAAACCATAATGACCATGATAACCACATGGCAACAAAACAAACTAGACACGTTCACCCAACTCAGAAACCACATATAAAAAAGCTAACCTAATACAGAAAAAGTGAAGGTTTTTAAGCCTTAAAACACCGTTTCTAAACGTTATGGAAAACGAAGGGTTAGACCAGCACTTCATGGTGGATAGAGGACTGATAAAAAGAATAACCGGCTACTCAGAATTAAAAGCAACTGATTCAGTTTTGGAGATAGGCCCTGGAAAAGGGTTCTTAACCAAAGAATTACTGAAGCATTCTAAGGTTATAGCTGTTGAAAAAGATGAGAACTTCAAAGCAGAGCTTGAAAAGATGCAAAGAATCAGCAAAAACCTGGAAATAGTATTTGGAAACGCTTTGAAGCTGATAAAAACGTTAAAGTTCAACAAACTAGTAGCTAACATTCCTTACAACATTTCTGAGCCTTTGATGAGGCAACTGTTCAGGACTCAGCCAGAACTGGTAGTGATGACCGTGTCTAAAAGCTTCGCAGACAAACTGGCAGACGAGAAGTCAAAAATAGGCTTGCAGACTAGATTATTCTTCACTATAGAGACTAAAGAAGAAGTGCCTACCAAAGCATTCCTTCCAAGGCCGAAAACAGATTCAGCAGTGATAAGGCTTATACCTCGAGAAGAAGAAACGTTAACAACAACTGAGATAATCCTTAGAGAGTTCACGCTATTGAACGATAAGAAGGCTAAAAACGCTTTGATGGAAGCGATGATAAAAGGCTTAGACATTACAAAAAAACAGTCTAAAGCGCTTATAATCAAGCTAAGCTTAGAAAAAGATTTGTTAGAGAAGAATTCAGACTTATTAAGCAGTGAAGAGTTCTTAAAACTGAAAGACCGTATAAGCTACTTCACAGATTAAACAGAATATTTATAAATTAAACATCCGTAAAAAACATTCAAAGGTGACTATGAAATGCTAAACACGAAATTAAGGACTCATACTTGCGGAGAGCTGAACAAATCCCACAGCGGGCAAAAAGTGACGCTTTGCGGATGGGCCGACAAGATAAGGCTTCATGGAAAGATCGGATTCATAAACCTCCGAGACAGGTACGGAATCACACAAGTCTTCTTAAAAGATGAGCTGAAAAAGAAAATAGAAACTCTAAGCAGGGAATCAACTGTGAGGGTGACTGGAGAGGTTAAGACCAGGCCAGAGCCTAACAAGGAGCTAAGCACAGGAGAGATAGAAGTCTCAGCGCAGGAGTTAGAAATACTTTCAGAAGCTGACCCATTACCACTAGAGATAGAAGAAAAAGACGTAGCATCATCAGACGAAACAAGGCTTAAGCACAGGTTCTTAGATTTGAGGAAGCCAAGGTTGCAAAAAAACCTTATACTCCGGGCGAAAGTCTGCAAAGCGTTAAGAGAATACCTGGACCAGCACGGGTTCTTAGAGCTGGAAACGCCGATACTAGCTAAGTCCACGCCAGAAGGGGCAAGAGACTTCCTAGTGCCTTCAAGAGTCTACCCGGGAACTTTCTTCGCACTGCCACAATCACCGCAGCTTTTCAAGCAACTGTTCATGGTCGCAGGATACGACCGTTACTACCAAATCGCAAGATGCTTCAGGGACGAAGACCTAAGGGCAGACAGGCAGCCTGAATTCACGCAGTTAGACATAGAGATGAGTTTCATAGACGAAGAAGACATCTACCACACGATAGAAGGACTGATGAAACACGTATGGAAGACAGTCTTGAACAAAGACCTGAAAATGCCTTTCCCAAGAATGACCTACGACCAGGCGATGAAAGACCATAACTCTGACAAGCCGGACATGAGAAAAGACAAGGCTAACAAGGATGAGCACGCTTTCTTATGGGTGGTAGACTTCCCATTATTAGAATGGAGCGAAGATGAAGGAAGGCTGATGGCAATGCACCACCCGTTCACCTCACCGAAAAACGTCAACGACCTTAAAGAGAATCCTGAAAAAGCGAAAGCCAAAGCTTACGACCTAGTGCTCAATGGCACAGAGCTGGGCGGAGGAAGCATAAGAATACACAGAAGAGATGTCCAGATGGAAATGTTCAAGGCATTAGGGATAGGCAAGGAAGAAGCTGAAGAAAAATTCGGATTCCTGCTGAACGCTTTTCGCTACGGAAGTGTCCCACACGGAGGCATAGCGTTCGGCCTTGACAGGATGTGCGCGATATTATCACATGAAGAATCGATAAGGGAAGTGATCGCTTACCCTAAAAACAAAGACGCTAGGGACTTGATGCTTGACGCACCTTCAGAAGTTAACGAGCAGCAACTTACAGACCTGGGGTTGAAAAAACGATGAAGTCCGAACATTATCTAAGCGTAAAAGAGGCTATGCAAAAAGGAAAAGGAGAAGTCAGCATAAGAGGCTGGGTATACAGGGAGAGGAAAAGCAACCAGTTCATATTCTTAGTAGTAAGAGATTACAGTGACATAATACAATGTGTCATAAAAAAAGAAAAAGTATCAGACGACCTCTGGAAATCAGCAGAAAAAATACTAATAGAAAGCTCTGTAAAACTTTCAGGCCATATAAAAGAAGACAAACGGGCGCCCACAGGCTATGAAGTAGAAGTAGAAGACTTAGAAGTGGTGCATTACGCAGAAAACTTCCCTGTGACGAAAGACCAAAGCTACGAATACCTGTTAGACATAAGACACCTATGGCTCAGGTCAAGGAAGATGACCGCTATGCTGAAAGTCAGAAGCACTGTCTTCGGAGCAATCCATGAATACTTCCGAAGCATAGGATACTACGAGTTCCACTCACCAATAATCATACCAGGCGGAGCAGAATGCGGACCAACATTATTCGAAATAAAATACTTCGACAAGAAGATGTTCTTGACACAAACCTGGCAGTTATACGCAGAAGCGGCCATATTCGCGTTAGAGAAGATCTACACGATAGCCCCGAGCTTCAGGGCAGAACGCTCGAAGACATCAAGGCACTTGACAGAATACTGGCATGCAGAAGTCGAAGTCGCATGGTACGACCTAGAGGACATAATTGACATGGCAGAAGGGCTTGTCAAGCACGTCATAAAGAGGGTATTAGAGAAAAACCAGGAAGAGCTGAAAATCCTAGAAAGGGACGCGACAAAGCTTGAGCCCACGCTGAAAAAGACTTTCCCAAGAATAACTTATACTGAAGCGTTAAAGACTTTGAAAGAGAAAAAAGGCATGGAAGTCGAATGGGGCAAAGACCTGAGGACTATCGAGGAAGAGAAGCTCATGGAGCTTTATGACACACCAGTGTTCGTGACTCACTATCCTAAAGAGATAATGGCCTTTTACAAGCCAAAAGACCCTGAAAACGCGGACGTGTCGTTATGCTTTGACATGTTAGGGCCTGAAGCCAACGGCGAGCTGATCGGCGGAAGCGAAAGGGACATGGACATCAAAGAACTAATCAAAGCCTTAGAAAAACTAGGCGAGAAGACAGAAGACTACAGCTACTACCTAGACACCAGGAAGTACGGCTCAGTGCCTCACGCAGGCTTCGGAATGGGCGTCGAGAGGCTGGTCAAATGGATATGCGGCCTAGACAACATAAAAGACGCGATACCTTTCCCTAGGACGATGAACAGGGCCAACCCTTAAAGCAGGTGTATTTTTCTTTTTTCAAATTCTCTTTCAACCTCTTCAGGCCATACGCTGGACTGGACTTCACCTATGTGCGCTTTCTGCAATAGCAGCATGCAAATCCTGGACTGGCCTATGCCACCGCCTATGGTCAAGGGGGTTTTTTCTTCTATGACTCCCTTATGGAAGCTTAGCTCTTTCCTGTCTTCCAAACCCATGATATCTAACTGTTTTATCATGCTGTGCTTATCAACTCTTATGCCCATCGAAGATAGTTCTAAAGCTTTTTTTCTTATGCTGTCCCAGACGATTATGTCACCGTTTAACCCGCGTGTTTTTTCTGATGTTTGAGTGTGCCAGTCGTCGTAGTCAGCAGCCCTTATGTCATGCGGCTCGCCTGATTTTAACGCGTGGCCTA
>VGLX01000122.1 GCA_016866645.1 Candidatus Woesearchaeota archaeon
GAATTATACCTAAACCCTTTTCTCACAACATCTTTTGACCCACAATTTTCACATACAACCATAAACATCACCCAATACGATAAATAGAATAACTAATATTTAAAGGCGACGTTTAGTTGACTTTATCACAAAATAGTAATATTTATAAAGAAGTTTATCAATATATTGTTTAAATAAGAGGTGAAAAGAATGAAAAGAATAGTCTTATCATTTTTAATGATTTTCTTATTATCTAATCTAGTTTATGCACAAGCTGAATTACCAGATTCAGGAATATTGCCCGATAGTGCGTTCTATGGAATGAAAAAAACATTTGAAGGTATTGGAAATATTTTTGCATTTAGCGCAGAAGCCAAAGCAGAGCGTGCTTTAAAGCTCGCAGAGAAAAGATTAGCTGAAGCAGAAGCAATGGCAAACAAAGGAAAGCCTGATTTTGTAGATGGGCTTTCTCAGGAATATGAAAATAAAGTGAATGAAGCCAATGAAATTGCAACTTTGGCAAAAGAAGCACAAGATAGAGAAAAATTGGCAGAGCTTGTTTCAACAGCCACTTCTCAGCATATAATCGTTCTTGACGAAGTGCAGGAAATAGTGCCAGAACAGGCAAAGGAGAGGATTGCTGCTGCAAGGGAAAGGTCAATAAGAGGCAACCAAGAAGCTTTGAAAGCATTGGCAAGGGAAAATCCTGAAAAGGCTGCTGAGGTTGCGATGGGAGTTGCAGAAAGCAGAGCAAACAAAGCAAAGCAAGCATCAGATGAAGGGGATGAAGAAAAAGCTGGTGAAGCGGCAGAAGAATACGAGAAATACGCTCGGTTTGGAGATGAAATTTCTTCTATTGCTCAACAAGTTGGCAAAGATCCCTCAAAGGTAAATGAATTGGTTGCTACAGCGACATCATTGCACATCACTGTTCTTGAGGATGTTTTAAAGAAAGTTCCTGAGCAAGCAAAATCCAGCATTCAAAGAGTGATAGAACAATCCAAAATGGGCAGAGATTCAGTTGTTGGTCCTTTGGAAGAAAGAGGATTGCCAATTCCTGATGTAGCAAGAGGCAGACCTGCCGATGTTCCTGCTGGAGAAGAAGCTGATGCTGAAGAACGTGAGCAAGAAGCAGGCGAAGCTGGAGCACCTACAACTGGTGCATCATCAGAAACTCCTAGAGGAAGACCATAAATTTTTTCTTTCTTTATTTCTATGTTTTATTGATTTTAGAGATAAGTAAAAGCCCACCACTATTAATCAAAGTTTTCAGAAATTTTGGTGTAATGAAATGAAACCGCATAGACAATGTTATGATTAGTTGCGTAGCAATTGAGAAGTTTTCTTGTTTGGTCTATGCGAAGGTGCCAGTGCAAGAGATTTTCGGGAATAGCGACAGCGTATGAACCTGCAAGGCTCGGACCAATCGAAGGATTAAGAGTAAGGTACACTGCAACGATAATGTCAAATGAGATAGAGATAACCCAGATCGATGCGATAAAAGAGGGCATAATCTACAAGATGGGCTATAGGTGCAAGAAAGGCAGCTGCAAATACTCAGACGTGTTTGAAGAGATGGCCAAAAGCGTAGAACCTAAAACCCCTGAGCCAAAACCTGTTTAAAAGACCAAACTTAAGAGAAGATTAATAAACAATAATGCCCTATAATTTTTCTATGAAAAAAGATCTAATAATACTTGGCATCTTACTAATCACGATTAGCGGCTGCACTAAGGAGATTATCCAAGGGACTTTAGAAGAGCCTCCAAGTGAGATGTCTGTTTCTGTAGAATGTGGAAAAGAAAATGAGTTCTGCGGCGGAATCGCTGGCACAATGTGCTGCGAAGGGATATCATGCAAGCTAGACGGAAACTATCCTGACGCTGGAGGAGTATGCATAAAAGGTTTGGCTAGAAAAATAGTCGAGGAGACTTCAGAAGAGCCAAAGCAAGAAACAGCCAGGCCTGTAAGCATACCTGCTGAAATTGAGAACAACTGTATAGGCTTCTTAGCGGGTGCTCCTGAAGAGGCAGGGACTGTCGCACTTATAGAAGGTGGCTGGGTGAGGCCTCATCCCGGACCGTTCGCTTGGGGATGGATAGAACCCCATATAGAGACCAAGAGGGGGGATTTTGATTTTGAAGAGACTGACAGGTGGGTGAAAGAATCCCAGATGCACAAAATAACCATACTGGGCACGATATGGCCTTACGCGACCTGGGACCAGAACAAATGCCACAAGGACTTATCATGTGATGTGAGCAGTGAAGACCAGTTCTACCCGCGAGGCGAAGGAGACAGCATACCAAGAACAAGATGCGTGCCTTGCAGCTTTGATGATTACAAAAAATTCTTGTCTAAACTTGTTGAGAGATACGATGGTGATGGCATAGAAGACATGCCCAGTCTAGAAATCCCGATAAAATACTGGGAAGTGTTGAACGAGCCAGAGTTGAAAGAGCCGTTCTTAACTTTTTACAAAGGGACCCAAGAAGAGTACGTGCAGATACTGAAAGCGAGCAACGAAGCTATAAGATCCTCCTGTCCTGATTGCAAGATAGTCCAAGGCGGCGCAGCAGGAAACGCTCCAGAGATGCTAGCTTATTGGAAGAAGATATTCCAGCTTGGAGGAGCGAAGTATTTTGACATAGCGAACATACATTATATAGGTTCAGGAGACTTAAGCACTCTAAATGTTAAAGACTTCAAAAAAATCATGCAAGAAAACGGCATTGACAAGCCAATATGGGTGACAGAAGCAGAATACAAGTCCGAATCAGAAGTCTTGTCATCTTTCAAAGGGGCTATAGGGGCTGGAGCTTCGAAAGTGTTCTTCACAAGATTCACGATAGGATACAAAGGCCCGCCGACTCCTTTAGCATACTCAAAAGTTTATGAGAACATAGCCTCAAACTGCGCAAGCGTATAGCTCTTATTTATTTTATTCGAATACCCCGTCAGCTTGCTGCGGGGATGAATTGTTGGGAGGGGTATTTTTTTCTTCGAAAATTTTCTCTTGGTTTTAGAAGAACAACTAGCCATTTCGGAAAATCTTCATAACTTTTACCTTCGATAAATTCTTAGGTATTGGACAACTGGACAGGTGTGTGGTGAGCGTTTAAAAATGAGAAGGGTTTTCTTTTTAGATTATGAAAGCTCTGGTGATGCGTGCTTATAAGTTTAGGATTTTTCCTTCTAAAGCTGTTGCTAAGAGGTTGGAGAAAACTCTGGGTGCTTGTAGGTTTTTGTATAATTCTGAGTTGGAGTTTGAGGAGCAAGCGTGTTTTTCTGAGGGGAGGTTTGTTGGGAGGGATGAGCTTAATCTTTTGATTCCTGATTGGAAAGCTGTCAATCATGGTCTGAAGAAGGTTCATTCTCAGGTTTTGCAGAACGTCAGCGATAGGCTAGTGAAGTCGTTCGAAGGATTTTTTGCGAGAGTTAAACATGGCGAGAAATCAGGATTCCCGAGATTCAAGTCTAAAGGGGGGTATAGCAGTTTTGCTTTCTCTCAGTCTGGTTTTAAACTTGAGGAGGGTAAGCTTGGATTATCAAAAATTGGTTTAGTGAATGTTAAACTGCATAGGAAGATTGAGGGTAAGATTAAGACTTTGATTGTTAATAAGGGTTCTACTAGGAAGTGGTTTGCTTGTTTTTCTGTTGTGAAAGGAATCGGCGTTAAGCAGAAATGTCTTGGTAAGCCTGTTGGCCTTGATGTCGGTCTTGACAGTTTTTATGCTGACAGCGAGGGGAATAAGGTTGAGAATCCTCGATGGTTGAGGAAGTCTGAAGAAAGGTTAAAGTTTTTACAGACAGAGGCAGCATTCTAAAAAGATTAAAGGGAGCAAGAATAGGGGGAAATCTAGGTTGATGATTGCGAAGTTGCATGAGAAGATTGTTAATCAACGAAATGACTTCTTACATAAAGAATCTAGAAAGCTAGTGAACAATTATTCTTTGATTGCTGTCGAAAAGCTTTTTATCAAGAGTATGGTTAAGAATCGTTACTTGGCAAAATCTATTAGTGATGCTGGTTGGCGGAGGTTTCTGCAGTTTTTGTCTTACAAAGCGGAAGAGGCT
>VGLX01000123.1 GCA_016866645.1 Candidatus Woesearchaeota archaeon
AAAAAGTAACACCCTACGGCAACGGCGCCAAAATAGACGCACAAAAAAAACACATCGGCCACAGAACATACATCATAATCCTAAAAAACTAAATCAGCTATTTCTGTCCCACACCCCATCTACTGTGAAAACGAAAAAGATTATAAAACCAAAACCTATTCATGATAAATGTAAAAATGGCTTTACATATCAAACAGATCATAAGAAAAGTAAAAGGATACGCGCCAGAAGCTGATTTTGAACTTATAAAAAAAGCGTTCGAATTCGCCAGCGAAGTCCACAAGGACCAGAAAAGGGCTTCTGGAGAGCCGTTCATACAGCACGCATTAGAAACTGCCTACATACTAACCGGGCTGAAACAAGACCCCACATCCATAACCGCAGCTTTGCTGCATGACGTATTAGAAACTTCCAAAGTGGACTTAGAAGAGCTTAAGCAAAAATTCGGCGAAGAGGTAGCCATGCTAGTCGACGGTGTTACCAAGCTGAGCAGCATAAAATACCACGACAGGCAGGAAAGGGACGCTGAAAGCATAAGAAAAATGTTCTTAGCCACTACGAAAGACATACGGGTCCTGATAATCAAGCTGGCAGACAAGATCCATAACATGCGGACCTTAAGCTACCTGACTGAAGAGCAGCAGAAAAGGATATCACAAGCCACGCTGGACATATACGCGCCGCTAGCTTACAGGCTAGGTATCGCTAGCATAAAATGGGAATTGGAAGACATAGCGTTCAAATACTTGCACCCGGACATGTACGCGAAATTCCGAGAGAAGTTCGGCAAGAAACGGCTTCACCGTGAGATAGAGATCAGGAAGCTTATCAAAGTTGTAGAGAAAGCCTTGAAGAAAGCGAACATCACAGCCAAAGTCACTGGCAGACCAAAACATTTCTACTCAATATACAAGAAAATGCTTGAGAAGAAAAGGACTTTCGAAGAGCTTTACGACCTAGCCGGCCTAAGGATAATAACTGACACGACACAGCACTGCTACGAAATCCTGGGCATAATCCACTCCATGTGGAAGCCGATACCTGGAGAGTTCGACGACTACATAGCAATGCCAAAAGCCAACATGTACCAGTCATTGCACACAGCAGTAATAGGGCCTAACGGACAGCCGATAGAGATACAGATAAGGACTGAAGAGATGCATACGATATCCGAAGAAGGAGTCGCAGCGCACTGGGACTATAAAGGAGTCAAGATAGATGACGTGTTTGACAAGAAGGTCAGCTGGCTGAGGCAGATACTTGACTGGCAGAGGGAATCGAAAACCACCAAAGAGTTCATGGACTTCTTAAAGATAGACCTGTTCCAGGACGAGATATACGTTTTCACTCCGAAAGGCAAGGTCATATGCCTGCCTAAAGGCTCAACGCCTATCGATTTCGCTTATAAGATACACAGCGACATAGGAGACACATGCACAGGAGCGATAGTCAATGGTAGGATAGTGCCTTTGAGGTATGAGCTGAAGAACGGCGACATAATAAACATAACCACCGCCAAGAACCAGACCCCGAAAAGGGACTGGCTGAAGATAGTGAAGACAACAGAAGCGAAAACCAGGATACGGCATTACCTGAAAGAAACTGAAGAGCTTCCGATAAGCTACCGCTCAGTAAACAAGCAAGAGAAAAAAGTCGTCAAAGGGGACATAATCGAAGTAGAACCAAGTGTCAAAGCACCTTTGATAAAGCTGGCTAAGTGCTGCCACCCCCTGCCCGGAGACCACATAACAGGATTCTTAACAACGCAAAACCACGTAGTGATACACCGCAAGGATTGCGAAAGCGCTAACGAAACAACAGGCAGGAAAAGGCTGGAAGTCAAGTGGAAGAAGGATTTCAACCAGGAGACAGAAGTCAAGATATTCGCAACAGACCGAGTAGGCCTTTTCGCAGACGTGCTGAACACCATAGCCGCTACAGGCACGAACATAATGCACGCCAAAGGCAAGACGATCACTGAAAGCCTGGTAGAGATCGATTTTATAATGATTCCAGAAAACCTCGACCACTTGCAGGACATAATAAGGCGAATCCAAAGGCTGCAAAACGTCTCAAGGATAGCAATAGAAGTGGCAGAGCCGGGACAGCATAAAGACTTCTGAAGAATAATGCCTGTCCGGATAGTTTTAAATATTGCAGAGGTTTAACATAACATATGAACCTGACAAGCTTGATCATCGCGGTGATTGTCATAGTATTAGCGTTCCTGTTCTTGAGGTTCGTGATGAAAGCGTTGAAAAGGGCGGTAGCGCTTATTGTTATTATTGTAGTCTTAGGAGTATGGTTCTACGGCTTCAGCGGAGTGTTCGACAAGGTCTCTGACGTGAAAGACCTGATGCCTGAGCTCGGAATCCAGAAGATTGCCAGGAGCGTAAACGGCTGCACAACCGAGCAGGACTGCGCCTATGTCGTAAACGCAGGAGACTGCAGGCAGGCAGCAGGATACTGCAACAACATACTAGAGTTTGACAATTACAAAAAAGTCTCTGGCGAAGAAATCTTGAATGAGGAGTGCAACCGGACCAGCGTAGAGCTGAACTACACGATAGACTGCGAGTGCAAGCTGCACAAACAAAGAGAGAATAAGATAAAACAATGGGTTAACGACATGTTCGAGAAAAAAGCGGGCTACACTTACTGCTGGGTCAAGAGTCCTTAGAAATCTGCTCTAGAAATTTAGCTACGTTTTTCTTGTAAGAATGATTCCTGAAATCGTACTTCTTCCATACCTTCCCTTTGACCTTGTAGACTACGTAATGGTCTGCTATCCTCTCTATCTTCTTGCTGTGCTTCTTGGGCAATAACTCGACTACGGGAATAGAGACTATGCCTACTTTTTTCTTTGCTACTCTTACTAGCTCGCTGACGAATTGCTCGACGAACTTTTTGCCGTATTTCTTCTTAGTGGGCACGTATTTCTTGTGAAAATCAGAATCTTGCGGCACTTCCTGCCTCTCATAAGGCCTCATAGGAAGGCCTATCGAAACGACGTAATCAAAACTTTTGTTCTTAAAAGGCAAACCCTTCACTATGTCGCCCATAACTGCCTTAACTCCGAATTTGCGAAGCTGCTTAATAGTTTCTTCAGGATAGTCAAACGCTACTGTGTCCTTGTATACTGAAGCAAGCGATAACGGCCCTGAACAAACGTCCAACAGCAACCCTCTGGGGTTCATATCCATCTCTTCTAAGCAGTTTGTGAAGAAAACAGGAGCCATCTTGTAATACTCCTTAAGGTCGTAAAGGTCGGGCACCTTGTCCCAGCCGTAAGCGTCCATCTCTTTCAGCAGCTGCTCAAGCTTCTTCTTATTAGCCATAAAAAAAGTCATGCCTCGTTTTTCTAATTATTAAACACGTGCACCTTCTAAATAAAAGTATCTGAACTTAGTCAGATTAAGAATAGACAATCTTGACCTTATGCCCTTTTTCTTTGGCTTCGTTCAGGCATACGTCGAATAGCTCAGCATCAACGTTCTCCTCAATCTTATCTTTTGAATATCCCCTCTTCTTAAGCCTCGCCCTAAGCTTGTTGATACCGCATTTCATGACTATGCAGAGCGTTACGTGCTTTGCAGGCAAGAAGTGGCTCATGTGAGAATCGATAACCAAATCTCCCTTTGACTTTTTTATAATGCTGATCAATGCTTTGTTGAGGCGCTTAACGTCTACAATCTTACACTTTCTCTTATGGTCATAGCCTTCGCTAAGCTTGTAGTCTTTTATCACTTCGTTGACATCTACGTACGAAGCTTTTTTCTCCTCGGCAATCTTCTTGGCATAAGTGGTCTTGCCAGTGCCTACGCTTCCCGTGACTATGAAAACTTTAACCATAAAAGTAACAAGGCTAAAATGAGGTTTATATACCTATCTCTACTCCCAAGTTAAGACAGTCTTACCCATAGCAGTAGATGACCAGATGTAGTTGTTTTTGATTTTGGATGTGGAGGTTTTCTTTTATTTGGTTTTTTCGTTGGGGTTTTACGATAGATTATTTTTTGTTATTGATGTGATCTTAAAAAGTTTTTAT
>VGLX01000124.1 GCA_016866645.1 Candidatus Woesearchaeota archaeon
TTTGGACGGCAGGACTGTCGGCTCGCTCTCTGAACCGTCATAATTAGGGATGAAATCTACAGTCTCCTTGTCAATGTCTAGGATTATCTCTTCCGCAATCTTGGTCATCTTGGACTCGGTATAACGCATCGCGCTCGCAGCGTCGCCGTCTATCGAGTTGTGTACGAAAATTCCGGAGGCTAAAGAGAAATTATGCGTTCCTTCTATTGTCAGGTCATAAACGTCAGATTCTTCTTCTAAGAATTCTATCCCAACTATCTTGTGGTTATATTTTTTAGCATGTTCAATAATTTCAGAAAAGCTACCGAAATATTTTACAGCATTTTCAACTTTAGGAATGCAGTTGTTATGCCTTTCTGCTTCGTACACTTCAGGCGTTACGGCGTCATATCTGCTAAGAAAATGGTGCCTGATTCTTCCGGCAGTTCGGTCATAAACCTTGTTTCTCAAGTTCCAATCATCGGCTAAGTTGTGGCTTGGAACCCAGTTATCTGTGTTGGGTTGGTAAATCATCTGGTAACCTCTCGAAGAGGGCTTAACACTGTCTTTCTCAGTCGATAGCCTCAAGTATAGGGGCATTAGAGAGTCTTCAGGTTTAAGGTATTGGGCTTCTTTGTACTGGCCATCCCTTAGCATGAACCGATGGTTTAACGTGCATTTGATATCTTCACCGTTGTCCAAGATAACTTTTATGATTTTTTGGTTTTTTTTAGTCAATCTTGGGTTTATTATTTCTGCTATTTCAATACTCCCTCGGTCATTTATGGTGTAGGTATAATTTTTCTTGCCATTTTTGTGCTCTTCAATAAGCTCTTTGAAGCTTAAGTTCCTCCCGTCGGTTAAGGCGATTTTAGTATCAATTGTGAAACATCCAAAATTTCCCTGGCCATTAACTAATGGGTACCTTAGCGAGAAGTCTTGGGCCATCCTCACCAAAGTGTCATATATCGCCATGTCGCCGTGAGGGTGATACTTGGCCATGGTGTTACCCACTACGTTGGCTGATTTTTTGAAAGGCTTATTATGCTGCAAGCCTAATTGGTGCATCGCGAACAAGACCCTCCTGTGGACAGGCTTCAAACCATCCCTAACGTCAGGCAACGCCCTGCTGACTATGACCGACATGGCATAGTCTACGTAGCTTTCCTTCATCTCTTCTTCTATCAGTTTTTTCTGTATGTTCTCAGCCATTTTTTACATTCTCGTAGATATCGTCTACTGTGTCTACCATCACGTCTGCTTTTCTCAGCTGCTCGCGCATGTCTTTCTTGAGCTTCAGATAACCATAAGTTACGGCTATGATCTTTACTTTCGCAGCCTTGGCCGCCTGCACGTCAGATTCCATGTCTCCGACGTAGACTGCTTCCCTCGGCTTGACTTTTAGTTCTTCTAAGCATTTCTGCAAGCCTTCAGGGCTGGGCTTAGGGTTCTTTACCTGCTCATAGCCTATTATAGAATCGATCGTGAAGTCTAAGCCGTACTGCCTTAGCTTGGATTTTATTATTTCCCTGTTGCCGTTAGAGACTATCCCTATCTTGTATCCGTGGGCGCACAATTTTAATAACAAATAGTTGACTCCTGGGTAGAGCTTGACGTCAGGGTCTAGCTTGTGAAGCACTTCTTTTATGATAGTGTTGCACTTGTCCTTGTTCTCTTGCGTGACTTCCATGCCTGCTGATCTCATGTTCTTCCACATGTCACCTTCGAAGAAGTCGCTGAACTCCTGGTTGTCCTTGAAGTAGAGCTTGGTCACGCCCCTGGCATAGAACTCGTTGTACAGCTGCCTGATAATGTCTAGTGAGTCGTTCAAAACCCCGTCATAGTCGAATATGACTGCCTTGGTTTTTTTCCTAAATATCCAGGTTCTTAACTTCTTTAGCATATCTGCTTATGAACTCCCTTCTCGGCTCCACTTGGTCGCCCATTAAGATGGTGAACATCTGGTCTGCTGATATAGCGTCTTCTATCGTGATCTGCTTCAAGGTCCTGGTCTCAGGGTTCATCGTTGTTTCCCATAGCTGTTCTGGGTTCATCTCTCCAAGCCCTTTGAACCTCTGCACCAACGCTCCGTCCTTGCCCACTTCTTTTAACAAGCGGTCTAGTTCCGCGTCGGTTTTTATGTAATGCAGTCTCTTGCCTTTTTTCAGCCGATATAATGGCGGGACTGCTAAATAGACGTATCCTCTCTCGATTAAAGGCTTCATGTACCTGTAAAAGAATGTTAACGCCAAGCATGCTATGTGGTTTCCGTCAATGTCTGCATCGCTCATCACGATTATCTTGTGATACCTTGACTTTGTAGGGTCGCATTCTTCTCCTACGCCTGTGCCTATTGCTGACATGAGCATCGTTATCTCGTTGTTCTTGAAAATCTTGTCCAGCCTTGCTTTCTCAACGTTAAGTATCTTTCCCCTTAATGGGAGGATGGCTTGTGTCTTCCTGTCACGGCCTTGCTTTGAACTGTTATGTACAAAAATTCCAGATGCTAAAGCAAAATTATGCGTGTTAGGCACTTCTATATCGTATACATCTTCCCTTTGGTCTAGTCTTATCACACTTCTTATTTTGTGGTTATAGTTTTTTACTGCTTCAAGCATGATATATCTATTGTTATTGAAGAATCTGTTACAGAATGTTTCATTACTTAGCACAGTGTGGTCTTTGTTAAGTACCCTTATTTTATCGAAACTTTCTATGTTTCCTTGTTCTTCTAGGACTTTCTTCATAAGCTTTATCGTACGGTTGTAATATGTTTGATTATACGTCTCTTTTCTTTTCTTCCTGAACTCTTGTGTCCATTGATCTTTGGTTTTTTGTATCCTCCGCATAATCATCAGGTCATCGTTCCATTGTTCCTTAGCAAGCCTAGATAAGAACTCTTTGTGTTTAGGGTTTTGTTCAAAGAATTTTTTGACCCTTTCTGACGCTACTTTCTTGTTCTCATCTTTTGACCAGTAGTCTTTTTGGGCTTTGTTTAGCATTTCATTATTCCGCTTCTTATACTCTTTGTTTGAATTGTAAAATTCTAAGAACTTCCTTACCATGAAGTTTTTATACTTCTCATCGGTCCATTGTGCTTTAGCCCTTTTAGAAAGCATGTCCCTTATTCCAGGTTGCTTTGCCCATTCACTTACTTTTTTTCTGTATTCTGGTATTTTGTGTGCTTGCCTTGCTTTTTCTTTTACATTTTCACTGTGAAGTATCTTGTTCGCATGTTGGCGATGGTATTCCATATGGGTAGTTTTGCCCATTCGTGTTATGTTACTTGGATTGTTGTTTAACTTGTTAAAATCTACATGATGTTTATGTGGACCTAAAGATTTATTGTAAACATGATTTCTCAGATTATACAAGTCTGACAATAGATGAGTGAATATCCATTTGTTATCCCCCGGATTTAACACCATCTCATAACCCTCAATCGTTATTTTCCCTTCTATTTTTGATATTTTTTTTACTAAAGGCATTAAAGAGTTGTCATTAACAAGTTCGATTGCTTTTTTGAAGTTACCATCTCTTAGCATGAATTTGTGGTCTGGTGTGCAGATTATTTCTTCCTCATTGTCTAATATTACTTTGATTACTTCTGTTTCTTTTTTTGTAATCCTTGGGTGCTTTATTTCTTCTATCCCGATGTTTCCGTCTTGCATGATTGTATAGCAGTAATTCTTCTTCCCTTGTTTGTGTTCTTTTACTAATTCTTTGAAGCTAAGGTTTCTTCCATCAGCTAAGGCTATCTTTGTATCACCTGAAAAACATCCTCCGGCTGAATCTCCCTCGACGATGAACAGTTCTGATTTCGCAGGGTCTTTCTCCTGGCAGTCCGCTAGTTTTCCAGGCAGTGATGATGATTCTAACGCTGACTTCCTCCTTGTTATCTCCATGGCTTTCCTTGCAGCTTCTCTGGCTTGTGCGGAAAGTATTGACTTGTTGACTATCGCTTTCGCTACGTCAGGGTTTTCTTCGAAGAATGTTGATAAGTAATCGTACACCCAGGAG
>VGLX01000125.1 GCA_016866645.1 Candidatus Woesearchaeota archaeon
ACGTAGAACCCTTTCTGCTCGTTATAAGATGTTATCCCTGTGATGTCTGTAGGCAGGAGGTCTACTGTGAACTGTATCCTCTTAAAGCTGCAGCCAGTTACTACTGCCAAGGTCCTTATGAGCAAAGTCTTAGCAATGCCTGGTACGCCTTCTACTATCACATGTCCATCCGCCAGTATAGCCCTCAACAGGCTGTCAACGATTTCATCTTGTCCAACAACTACTCTAGCAATCTCTTGCTTTACCTTTTTTATATCATTAGTAGGGTCCATTTTAGGAACTTAAAAGTGTTAAAAAATATATAAATATGATTCTAAACTAGTTAGTAGTTACAAAAGTATTTATAATAGGTTTCCTAATAAAAAGAATAAAATGGTCAATGATTTTATAAGAAATGTTGAAGAAAAAGTAAAAGACGAAGAAAAAAAACTTGAAACTGGAATAAAAGGCGTGCTAAAAAAGATAAGTTCTAAGGAAAAAACAGAAGACCAATCCTTGAAAGAGACAGCCATCAAAAAGCTTAACAGGCTAGAGAAGAAAAAGATAAACCAATCAGTGTTCGATGAGTTCACATGGATACTGAAAGTGTTCCTTTCGAACCACCTGAAGATAGAATACGAATACACGCACCAAGAGTTAGTAAAAGAGCTGGCGAGAAGAAGGGTCAAACACAAAGCGGATATAATAAGACTATCCGAAGAAATCGTAGAGGTAGACTACGACGGAAAACCTGTAGACCAAGAAAGCTTCGTAAGGATGGTAGAAGAGGCTAAAAGAATAATAAGCAAGATATGAACCCCTTTCTTGAACAACGTTTATAAACCGACTAGCAATCCATAAACCTAGTATGGTCACCATAAGAATACCTGGCTGGATTTTCAAGCTTAAGGATGCAGACCTCAGGCCTTCAGTCTTATACGAAAAGACTATGAGGCTATTGAGGGATACTTCTATAGAGGTTTACATCTGCGCAGCGTTAGGGCTAGCCACGGGATTAACCGCCTCGTACATACATGAGTCTAACAGGGAAAAGACTATACCCTTAGCGTTTTCAGAAGTGAAAACTACAGACAGCATAAGTCCAGTCACGAAATACTTAGCCGGAGCCAACGACGTGCCTATGAAAGTTTTTGAGTGCTGGAACAAGTCCTACCAGAACATCGGTGAGGACAGCGTGAAGGCTTTCGCTTCAGAACTGGAATCGATGATAGGGTCCACTTACAGCTCTTCAGAATTCAACGAACTGCTCAGCGGGATGCCTAAAAGGTCGGAAGAGGCTTTAGCTGAGATGAAGAGCATAGTCAATGTCATGAACAAAGTGGCTGTAGTTGATTCGAATCTTGACGCGGCTTGGGATGACCGCCACCATGATCATTACAGGACTGAGACTTACCTAGACACAGAGACCCATACTGGCGCCGACGGCAAGTCTTACACGACGACAGTTGTGAAGACGAGAGAGGTTTACGACCACACGCACCATTATTACGATTATAACAAAGACGCAGGCGAAGCAGCTTCGAGAAGCTTAGACGAGCTGGTAAGCTCAGAGCAGAGCCTCATCATAACCCCTGTCACCAGAATAGTCGAGGTCAGCGCAGAAGGTAAAGAGGTCATACGCAAGAGCAGGAAGAACGGTCACTCATTGAGCGATGAGCAGATACTTGAGATAGCCAACACATGGAATACCGGATCGACTATAAACGCTAATCTCCCATTAGTGTATAGCATGTGGTCCTTACTCAGGATAGACGCTGACAAGTGGAGGGTTGCTAAGAACACCGCAGAAAGCGTTTCTTATCAGACTGGGTCTTCGCGTGACTCGGGCCCTGAGGAGTTTCAGGTAGCGGAAACAGCGTTGTCTCATGGCCAAGAGCTCTTCTATTCAGCTAAAGACATGATGAGGGGCTTCGAATTCGTAAACCAGAACTCTCCAGTCATGAAAGACTTAATCCACCAATACGTAGCAGTAGCATTGTACGAGCAGCCAGGCGATGCGAAAAGGCTCAGGAGAGAGATAATGAGCATGTTAAGAGAATGGTACAACCTGAACTTCAAGAACGGCATAGACGTCCAGCCTTTCAGGGCTTACATGATATTCCTTCTCAGCTTAGCCGGCCTTGCCGGCGGAGTAGGCCTTGGCGTCGGCGTAGATTATCTCGGCAGTAAGTATAGGTTATGGGGCAAGAGAGAGCAAAGTACTTACGGCTAGTCCTTGAAGAATATCCTGTCTTGTGGCCTTTCCTTTTTCTCGAACTCTATCCCTGTCTCTTTGAAAAGCTTTAAGAATTCCTGCTCAGGGTAATCGCTGTAAGTGATGAACTTTTTTATCTTCGCGTTGGCGAGCATCTTCGCGCATAATATGCAAGGGGAATGAGTGCAGTATATCGTTGCTCCTTCCAAGTTGATGCCGTGCTGCGCCGCTTGGATTATCACGTTCTGCTCGGCATGGATCGCCCTGCAGACCTCATGCATCGTCCCTGACTTTATGCCTAACTCGTCTCTTAAGCAGCCCAGCTCTAAGCAGTCTTTGGTCTTCGTGGCAGCGCCGTTATAGCCCGTGGTCAGTATCTTCTTGTCTTTGACGGCTACTGCCCCTACCCTGTGCCTGTGGCAAGTTGACCTCTCGGCCACGACGCCGGCCAGCTTAAGGAAGTACTCGTCAATGCTTATCCTGCCCCTAATCTTGAAACCCCTGTCTTTGAGCATATTATCTATCTTCCTGTGGAATGATTGCAAAGGAACGTTGTTCAGCAGTATGCAGTCCGCCATGCTCATGCAGTGGCTTACCTGCTGGCAGTGAGCCACTCCCAGGTTCTCGTTTATCTTCCTGAACTCTTCTAAAGTCTTAGGGTCGCCAGGCCTGTTCCTGGATATCATCCTCTGGAATCTTACTTCCTCTAAAGCGTCGACTCCTACTAGGAAGAATCCTTGCACGTGCCTGAGCTCTTGTATCTCTTCAGGATTCCTGATGCTGTCTACGACGATGTTTTTGCTGGGGACTAATTTTTGACTTATGATCTTGGCCAAGACACCATTGCCGTGCTCTCTTCTCAGGTCATTGCCTAACGCTATCAGGTTATCACGAGTCTTTTCTATTCCTCTCTTAGCAAGCTCTTCTCTTAGCACGTCAGAAAGGGAGTGCGCTTCGAAGCCTAGGCTTTTAAGATAATTGACTACTTCCCCTTTCCCGGCGCAGATGCTACCCGTCAGCCCGATTATCATCTTGTTTTTTGTCAAACTTCCACAAACGCGTGTTAGCTATTTCCCAGCAGTGGTCATACAAGTGCATCCCTTTACTAGAAGCTAGTATCTCTCCGTCTTCTACCCCTATCTCTGCAGCCATGAATTCTTTCAGTATCTGCAGGCCTGCGAGGTTAGCTGGGAATCCTCCCCATAAGTCCCAAGACCTGAAGTAAGGGTAGAAGTTAAGTTTTCCGTCGATAATCATAGTGTCTATCAGCCTCATGCATGGCGGGTCTTTCAGCTTGATGTCTGACGGCATCCCTATTTCCATCACGCACTGGTTCTGCCCGTGGCCTCCTCGCTTGTACTTAGCTATGACCTCTTCTATCTGGTTAACATCTAGGGATAGCTCAAATTCTTTGTTGATATAACTGTCTAATACTTTGGTGAGGAAGTCTTTCTTGAAAACCTTGCCCAGAACATCATTCAAAGAAGTGCTTTGCATCTTGACTTTCGGATTGTTAAGCCTCTCGCCGTAAGTATAGTCCTCTCCGGGCTGCTTAGCGTCGGTTATCAAGTAGTCTAAATATTTCTGGATGTAGTCGTCTGACACTGGCGGAGGTATCCCCAATCCCGGCGGTATGTCGGGGATTAAAGGCTTAGTCCCAGGATATATGATATGTATCGTGACAAAGTCTAGCTGTTTTCTCTTCTGGCCTTCATAGCTGCCTTCAGTTATCAGGTATTCTCTGCCCTGTTCCATAACCTCTTTTAGGCACAAATACCATGCCTCTGGCAGGTCT
>VGLX01000126.1 GCA_016866645.1 Candidatus Woesearchaeota archaeon
CGAAGCTGAGATGATAAAAGAGTTCATAAGGATCGTAGACGAGAACAACCCTGACTACTTAGTAGGCTACTATTCTGACAGCTTTGACATGCCTTACCTAAAGACAAGAGCGGAGAAGAACAAGATAGAATTCAGGATAGGCGGAGAGAAAGTGGTCATCAAAAAAGGGGTTGTAAGAACAAAAGGGATAATCCACTTGGACGTTTTTGATTTCATAAAAAGCATAATGGGCTACAGCCTGAAGACCGAGAATTACGACCTTAACTCAGTTGCCAAAGAGCTGATAGGGGAGGGGAAGATAGAGATAGACTTCCTGAAAGCAGTCCTGGCGTGGGATGCGAGAAGCACAGAGATGGAAAAATTCTGCGAATACAACCTTAACGACGCTGAGATAACCTACAAGATTGCTAAGAAGATCATGCCTAACATCAGCGAGCTCACAAAAGTTATCGGACAGCCAGCGGTCGACATAGTCCGGATGAGCTACGGCCAGATGGTCGAATGGTACCTGATAAGAAAGGCACACCAGTACGGTGAGATAGTGCCTAACAAGCCATGCCCTGACAAGATCGCTGTGAGGAGGATGGGGACTTACAAAGGGGCGTTCGTATACGAGCCCAAGCCCGGACTTTACGAGAACTTGGCGATAATGGACTTCAAAGGGCTGTACCCTAGCATAATAGCAACCCATAACATATCTGCCATAACGCTAACTGATAAAGACGGTGTAAAGACTCCCGAGATAGAGACGGACAGCGGAAAAAAGGTTTTCTACCATTTCAAGAAGAGCGAAGGGTTCATAACGAAGTCCATCAAAGAATTGATAGAAGCGAGGAATAAGGTCAAGGAAGAGATTGCTAAGAATCCGAAAGATCCTGCTTTGAACGCTCGAAGCTACGCCTTGAAGACCGTCGCCAACGCGAGTTACGGTTACATGGGCTTCTTCGCAGCGAGGTGGTACAGCAGGGAAGCTGCAGAGGCCACGACAGCTTATGGCAGGCATTACATACTCCAAACCATAGAAGAGGCCAAGAAAGAATTCGAAGTAACATACGGGGACAGTGTAGGAAAAGATTCTGAAGTCATAATACAGAACCTTGATGGAGAAACAGAATTCAAAAAGATAAGCGAATTATACGAGAAAACAGCACAATCATCTTCTGGAAAAGAATACGATTTCAAAGATGGAATCAAAGCGTTGACACTGAATGACAAAGGAAAATGCGTATTCAGGCCCGTTAAATATGTGATGCGACACAAAACCAACAAGAAAATGTTCCGGGTACACCTCACTAACAATTGGCATATTGACATAACAGAGGACCATTCGCTTATAGGGTATCAGACATTGAAGTTTAACAATACTAAAGAACGAAAAGACCCGTTAAAAAGAATTATAGAAATAAAGCCGGATGATCTAAAAAAGAAAGCAAGTAGCCTGATAGTTCTCAAAAAAATTCCTAATAATAAAACAGTCACGAGAAACTATCCAAAAGAGGTCTATGAATTCATGGGATATTTTATTGGAGACGGCAGTTTCTTAAGGAACAAGAGCCATCAAAGGGCGAACAAGGATTATTATCTAAGGCTTTCATTAGGGAAGGATAGTGAGGAAGTTTTTGGTAAACTGGTACAACCTTTAATCGGCAAAGAATTCATCAAGAGTTACTGGTGGAGCAAGACAAGGAAAGGAGATATAACAGTAAATGGTCTAAAATTGATAGAGATAATATCTAAAGACTTTAGAAATGCTGTTGGAAAAAAACAAATACCTGATTGGTTACTGGAAGAAACTGAAGAGAACATCTGTGCTTTTTTAAGAGGGTTGTTCTCGGCAGACGGATGTGTGATGATAAGAAACAACGCCCCAATCATAAAACTCACATCTATATATGATGAGTATATAACAAAAATAAGAAAGTTACTTTTTCTTACAGGGATATCACATTCTTCATTTAAAGAGAATAGCATTAACAGGTATAAAGACTTGAAAAAAGGCAAAGTTTTTTCTACAGGAAGCCAATCAAGAAATATAATACTAAAAAATAAGGAAGATTTTGTTAAAAAAATAGGTTTTATAATAGACAGGAAGAACATACCTGCGTCCATAAAAACTAACCCATTCCAAAAAAAGCTAATCAAAGATTACGAATTCGATCTAAATAATGTAATTAAAATAGAAAAAATAGATTATGATGATTATGTATATGATTTAGAAGTTGAAGACACGCATAAGTTCTTTGCGAATAACATCTTAGTCCATAATACCGACAGTGTTTGCGTGGTTATGGGGAAAAAGACAAAAGAAGACGTGTTGAGTTTTATAAAAAAGATAAACGACAAGCTTCCTGGATTAATAGAGTTAGAGGTAGACGACTTCTACCCTCGCGGGATATTCGTAGCCAAGAAAAGCAGCGAGAAAGGGGCCAAAAAGAAATACGCCTTGCTGGACGAGGAGAACGAGATAGTCGTTAAAGGGTTCGAGACCATAAGGAGGGACTGGAGCAGGCTGGCCAAAGACGTCCAGAGGAAAGTTTTGGAAATCATACTCAAGGAGAACTCTCCGAAAAAAGCGATGACATACACGCAAGACGTGATACAGAAGATACGCAAGAAGAAATACGAGACAGAAGACATGATAATCAAGACCACATTGCAAAGGCCTTTAGACACTTACCAGCAGATAGGGCCTCACGTAGCAGTAGCTAGGAGGATGGTGCAGCAGGGCATGTACGTAAGCGCAGGCAGCACGATAATGTATGTCATCACCGAAGGCGAAGGCCAGATAAGGGACAGGGCAAGGCTTCCTCAAGAGGCTAAAGACTACGATGCAGAGTATTACGTCAACAACCAGATAGTGCCTGCTGTCGAGCAGATATTCGAAGTGCTAGGCTACAAAAGAGAAGATTTAATAAAAGAAAAGAGCCAAAAGACTCTAGGGGACTTTTAACAATGGACGATTGGGAAAAAGCGGGCAAGATAGCCGGAGAGGCCTTACATTATGGCAAGAAGTTAGTGAAAGTAGACGCTTCCCTGTTAGAAGTCGCTGAGAAGATAGAAGCGAAAATAGTTGAGCTCGGAGGCAAACCCGCTTTTCCGGTTAATCTTTCTATCAACCATATAGCCGCGCATTACACCCCTCTGCCTGGAGATGAGTCTAGGTTCTCGGAAGGGGACTTGGTGAAGATAGATATAGGCGCGCATGTCAACGGGGCGATAGGCGACACAGCAGCCAGCGTAAGCCTAGGCGGGAATGAGAATCTGATAAAAGCTTCAGAAGAGGCTTTGCATTCAGCATTGAGGATAATCACGCCAGGGATAAAGCTTGGAGAGATTGGCGCAGTGATACAGGAGAAGATAAAGAGCTATGGGTTCGTGCCGATAGTCAACCTTTCAGGCCACGGATTAGACATCTACAACCTGCATACTGGGATAACGATACCTAATTACGGGAATAACGATGAAAGAAAACTAGTGGACGGTCAGATCATAGCGATAGAGCCTTTCGCGACGAGCGGTGAAGGAAGGATAATCGAAGGTAAGCCGTCAGGGATATACAGGCTAGAAAACCTAAGACAAGTCAGGGATAGTAATGCAAGAAAGCTTCTAAAGTTCTTAGCAGAAGAATACAAGACATTACCGTTCGCTAAGCGCTGGGTGGTCAAGAAGTTCCCGGCAGCAGGATTCGCGTTGCGAGTATTAGAGAATGAAAGAGTATTACACCAGTACCCTCAGCTCCCAGAGAATACTAAGGCACCAGTAAGCCAGGCAGAGCATAGCGTTAAAGTTGGTGAGAAGCCTATAATCCTTACTAAAATTAGCGAGTAAGTCTAAAAACAGTAAGGTATATAAATATATAGAGAAGTCGATTTCTTAGGGGGTTTTTTATAATGAAAAAGACTGTTTTGAATGATTGGCATAGGAGCCATGGTGGCGACATGGTAGAGTTCGCAGGCTGGGACATGCCGATAAGGTATGAGACAGGAATA
>VGLX01000127.1 GCA_016866645.1 Candidatus Woesearchaeota archaeon
TTCTGTCTTCAGGTTGTAATGCCTGAACATTGCGTCGTAAGCGTCGCAGACAGTGATTATTCTTGAGCCTAGTGGTATCTCTTCTCCTTTCAGGCCTTTCAGGTATCCTGAGCCGTCCAGCCTCTCGTGATGGTAGAGCACCAAGTCTGCGATGCTGTACTGGTCACCGTAGAACCCTTTCAGTATGTCATAGCTGTACTTGACGTGATTCATGAAGGTTTTGATGTCTTTCTTGGTGAACTTCCTGCCTTGCTCGAACATTTTTGGAGGGTATTTCATCTTGCCGATGTCATGATAACGGGCGGCTAGCTGTATCTCTGTTGCGTAGTTGTCATTTATGCCTAGCTCTTCGCAGACTTTCATAGAGTACCGCATTACCCTCATGCCGTGCTCGTATATGTGGTGGCCTTCCCATTTGGTGTTATACTCGTCGAAGAGCTTTTTGGCCTTCTTGAACTTCATACTAATCCTAGTTATAAGCCTAACTTTTTAAATATTTTGAGGTTGTACTCTTGAGATGCGTTAGAAACTTTTTTAAATCGTTGTTCCTTAGCTTTTACTCAGCCAAGCGGATTGGTTAGATGGGTCCGTAGCTTAGCTTGGCTAGAGCACTCGTTCAGCCCCTTCAGCGAGGGGTTGAGGTGAAACTGATAATCGCTGCTCCTTAACTTCTTCGGAAGTGGGCAACAAGAGCTATGCTCTTGGGCAGTGATGCGAAATCGAGAGGTCGTGCGTTCGAATCGCGCCGGGCCCACCACTTTTTTAAGAATAACTACGCTTTTTGGTATTTGTTGAACTCTTGGACTGCGTATTCTTCTAAGTTCTCGCTGTTGAGGAGGTCTTTTTTGCTGATGCCTAATAGTTTTTTTCTATCCAAGTATTTTAAGAAGTCTTTCATTAAGACGTTTATTACCTTGTCTGCTCTTTTCAGGATATCATCGTTAAGTTTGATGTCTTCCAATCGTGAGCTTGGCTTTCCTGTGCTTTTGACCGCTATCAGCATGCCCATGACCCTGTTGCCGTAGCTCTTGAGGGTTTCGTAATCGTCAAGTATTATCTTTTCGCCGCTGTTTTTCTCATCAAGCTTTTTCATGGTTTCTATCGCTTTTAGTAAGTTGGGGGTGTACTCTTTTAGTTTGTCTTTAGCATTGACTTCTAGGTATTTTACATCCTTGCTTTCGTATCCTTTCTTTTTGGACGCTTCGTGGTTGTTCTGGCTGTTTACAGTTATGAAGAACCCGTCTTCTATTTTTTTGCCCTTGAAGTCTTCGCCGCTTATGAGTTTTAATGCTTTTTCCAGTACCTCTTTTGATATCTGTTCTTTCTCAGAGTAGAACATGTTGAATTTTATGTCGACAGGCTTTACAGAGTCGTTGGATTTCAGTATGTAGTCTGGTGTTTTCTGGTTCTGCTTCGATACTGTTTTGCGGTATTTTTCTTCAAAAGGGACTAGTTCGCCGTTGAGGTCGTTCAGCTTTCCGTTCTTTATCCTATTTTTTATATCTTCTTCTAGTATGCGGCCTATCAGCCTTCCGAAAGGTCCGCCTTCATGTGATGGGTTTTTGGCTTTTAGTATCATTTTTGGTTTGTTTCCTACTAGTTTCATGTTTTTTATGTATAAAATAGTTTCTCACTATGGGGGAATAGAAATCCTTATATATTAGTTACTACCATAAAATAGTAACAATAATAGGGGGTTTTATACAAAATGGACGAAGATAATCAGAAATACAGGCGAGGACAGCCATCCCAAGAAGAAACAGAGAGAATCCAAAATTACCTGAACAAACAAATATCTATCACTATGCACAAGATTAACAGGACACTTAAGCCATATGGCTTGATGATCACTAATATGGGCACTCTACTGCCTATCGACTGGACTAACAAATACCCTGTCTTTCAAGGATTCCCAGAAGAGCAGCCTAAAGAAAAGCCATCCGACCTGAAAGAAGGGCTGGACAAGATAATCGAAAAAGGCGCAAAAGGCCTAAAAGAAGAGCTAGACAAATACGTGATAGGCCAGGACAAAGCCAAAAAAACACTAGCAGTAGAAATAATCAACCACTACAGGAAAATCAACTCAGACGATGACCACAAGTTCTCAAGAAAGAAAAGAAACATCCTCCTGATCGGAAACACAGGAGTAGGAAAAACCTACCTCATAGAAAGAATCGCAGAAGAGCTTAAAGTCCCATTCGCAAAAGTCACAGCAACAGACTACACCTCAGCAGGATACGTCGGAGGAGACGTAGACGACATCATAAGGCAGAACCTATTAAGGAACGCTAATGGCGACACGGCCAGAGCAGAAATAGGGATAGTATACATCGACGAAATCGACAAGATATCAGCATCAACTATGAGCACCGGACCAGACGTAGGCGGAGACAAGGTACAGTCAGCCATACTAACACTAATTGATGGAAAAGAAGTAGAACTGGTAGCGCCACATGACCAATGCGGCAAAAGAGATATCATGGAACGGAAGAAAGCCGGCGAGAAAGTGCAAGAGACGATAAACACGAAAAACATACTCTTCATCCTAGGCGGATCATTCAGCGCAGGCAAGAACGGCAGAAGCCTGCTAGAATGCATAGAAGAAAGGAAATGCAAGGAGAGCCAAAAACCCGAGCAGACACCAATCGGATTCATGGCCTGCCTAGACAAGCAAGAAAAGCTTGAAGACTACAAAGACGTAGAAGTAAAATCCCAAGACCTCGTAGCCTACGGCATGAGACACGAGATGATAGGGAGGATACCAGCAAAAGCATTACTGCAAGACCTAAGCGTTGAAGACCTCTACAGGATACTAAAAAAAGAAACCGAAGACTCATTAGTAGAGCAGGCAAAAACAGAATTCAGAGCATTAGGAATAGAACTTAAATTCGAAGATGACGCGCTTCGTGCTATCGCAGAAAAATCAGACCTTAAAACCGGAGCAAGAGGCTTAGAAACGGTCATGAGCGACACTTTAGGGGAATACTTATTCGAGCTAGAAGGCAAAGGCCTGAAACCATTAGTAATAACAAAGGAGACTGTAGAAGACCCTCAAGGAGAGCTTCAAAAACTGATCAAAAACTCAGAAAGAAAGAAATCACCAAGAAAAGTATATTACCCTCAAGAAGACGTTTTGAAGACAGAACCGTCCGTATGAGGGGCGATAAAGGAAAATTTTTTGAAATGACAAAAGAAGACCGGATAAGACAGCTGAAGAATTTTAGGAAACAGTCCTTCGAGGACTACCTTTTCCTAATTAAAGGAGGAGCATTAGAATACGAAGCGGATGCGAGAAAGATAGCCACGCAATATAACCTGCCAGTATACAGGATCAGCAAAGCAATAGAAGAAGGCAAGAAGAATAAACAAATGTGGGATACGCTCCCAGTAAAGCCGGAAATGCCTCGCATAAGCCCGGCCAAAGCACAGGAAAACTTTGAGGAATACCAAATAATAGCAAGAACAGTAAAAGAAGATTATGACATGTCTGATTTCAAAAATGAGAAGGATGAGAGCGCATTCCTGTTACTCGCCATGAACTACCTTGGAAGAGACGCTGAAGGGAAACACGAACCCAAGATAAGCTCATTGAACATGAGAAAAATATCCGGAGACCAGATATTCGACTCTTTGTATAGGAACGACCAGCTTACCCATGAAGGGAAAGCGAGGATTGAAAGCCTGTGGGAAGGCTACTATGTGATCCTGGAAGGATTAACAGACAAAAAACCTAAAACCATTTCTGAAAAGCCAGTAAACATTGAACACTTGGAAAAACGAGTAAAAGACTTAGCAGAAGAAATAAAGCGGCTAATCCCCAAATAAAAGTTCTGGATTAAGGCACAGTTCAGAATGTGAGTGATGGGTTAGAAATATAAGCCTCCTTTTCTTAATATGTTTCAATTAAAAAAAGGAGGTGTTAAGTTATGACTGTAGTGCATACCAGTCTTTTTAACTTTTCTGA
>VGLX01000128.1 GCA_016866645.1 Candidatus Woesearchaeota archaeon
TACTAGATACCATAACATACACCAAACCATCCAATGGAACACTAATCATACAAGAAAAAGACCATCAAAAAGTAATCAAACTCCTAAAAAAACACAATACAGAAATAAAAATGTACAACATACAAATCAACAAAACAGAATTAAAAAAGTAAAAGGTCATCTACTGCCATAGATAAAAATATTTTTAAAGACTAAATCATCGAAAAAGGCTTGAACATGAAAATCGGACTCCCAAAAGAGGTAAAGACCAAAGAAAACCGCGTAGCGTTAAAGCCTTCTGACGTCAACTCATTAGTCACTGCAGGACACCAAGTATTCGTAGAGAAAAACGCAGGCAACGGAGCAGGGTACTCAGACTCGGAATACGTAAAAGCAGGGGCGACAATAGTCAACACTGCAAGAGAAGCTTACGATGCAGAAATCGTAGTCAAAGTGAAAGAGCCAATCAAGCAAGAATACGAACTGCTAAAGCCAGGAACGATACTCTACACATACTTACACCTTGCTGCTAGCGAAGAGACTAAAGAACTGACAAAGATGCTCCTAGAAAAGAAAATAACAGGAATCGCATACGAAACAGTGGAGAACAAGAAAGGCGAACTGCCATTGCTAAAGCCTATGAGCCTAATAGCGGGCCAGCTGGCAATAGATTACGGCGCAAGGTTCTTACAGACCTTCCAAGGTGGAAGGGGTTTACTAATAGGAGAGGTTGAAGGGGCAGAACCGACTCATATAGTCGTGCTAGGCGGAGGGAACGTAGGATACGGAGCAGCGATAAAAGCAGCAGGCACCAAAGCCAAAGTCAGCATACTGGACATAAACCCGGAAAAGATAAAATGGCTGGAAAAAGAGTTCAAGAAGATAAACAAGATCTACAAAAACGTAGAGATAGTGCAGTCCAGCAAAGAGAAGCTGGCAGAATACGTAAAGCAAGCTGACCTCCTAGTCGGGGCTATATTACTAACCGGTGGGAAAGCTCCTAAAGTCGTGACGAAAGACATGATAAAGAGCATGAAAGAAGGAGCAGTTATAGTCGACGTAGCGATAGACCAAGGCGGATGCACAGAGCTCTCAAAATCCACGACGCACGAAAACCCGGTATACACTGAAGACGGCAAGATATTCTGCTGCATAACCAACATGCCCGGCTCAGTGGCCAGGACTTCGACACAAGCGCTGACAAAACAAACATTCCCTTACTTGCTGAACCTTGCCAACAAAGGATTCAAAAAGTCCTTGAAGGACAAAGGCTTCGCTAAAGGAGTGAACACATACCAAGGTTTCATAACTTACTCAGCAGTAGCTGAATGCCTGGGGATGAAAGACCAGTACAAAGCGTTAGAAAGCTTAACCTAAACTTTATTTTATTTTTTATCTTTCTTAGTCTACTGTGAACAGCCTCGAATCGTGAACGTCAAAAACTCCGAGCCTAGCACCCGCATCTAAAAAACCATGCGCATAGTTCAAGGCTGCGAAAGCAGTGACTATATCCCCTTTGTCCCGGAAATGTTTCGCATCATCGTAGTACCTCTGTGCCATGTCCAAGAAGTCCTCAGCTACTTTCGTAAAGTTGACGTTCTCCGGAGTCTTGAACTTGACCTTGCCCAAAGCCTCGCCAGTGATTTTGAAGTACTTATCAAGCTTTTCCTTAGTAATCTTATCCATCTTCTTAACCCCTGTTTAGAAAAAGCCCACGTCTTAAGCCTGTGCTTTTCGCTGTCTTTTCTTTCTCTTCATGCGCTTCCTCTGCCACTTCCAGCGCATCTGGTTTTTTTTCTTCCAACGTCTAGAGCTTCGCTTCATGTGCTATTGTCTGGTGTTTGGTTGTTTTTAAAACTTACCTTTTTCAAGGGTTTGAGACAATCATAAGTTTTGTGAAAACAAACGGGGTCAAAACTATTTTTACCAGCTTATTGTGGGGTTTGCCTTTCACGACCCATATCTCAGCAGAAGGGTCTTTGTAAAAATCATCCCCTACCGCTTTGAGGGTCACGTAATGGGCTCTGACTTTCTTTCCCTTGACTTTGATAGTTTCCTCTTGGTGCACGTAAAAAGTGCATTCGTAACGCTTGCCCTCTAAGAATGTCTTGTGGTTGAACACCTGCCCTTCGTATAAGTCTTCAGTGTATAAAGGCTTTATCATAGACTGTAACCCTACCCTGCCATCATTAGGCATCGTATGTTCCACTCCGTCTTTTGTGAACACTATTTTATCCTTGTAAAAATCCGCTTTGTCGATGAATTTCTCGCTCGTATAGTTCATCGTGTAAGAATGCGTCTCGAAAGGCTCAGCGTCTTTAGAGATGACTGCGTACAGGAATCCGTGGTACTTCTCAGAATACTTCCCTTCCGCACCCATTATTTCTTTAACAAGTCCGTTCTCTTCTGTTTTCTTAAAATAAAAATTGGCATCGGAAGAAAAAAGCTTTATACCCAAGAAATATATCCCCAAGTCATAATCCACAGTGTAGGATTCTAATGTCTTAGCAGAGCTAACCTGGTTGACTATTTCGTTTTGTTTCTTTACGCAAGGATCATTGTTCTTTAAGCATAATGGTGAAGAAAACAGGGCTATGCCTACTAAAGGTGCAACTGCGAAATTCTTAGTCTTTCTTAAAAGATTTTCTAACGCCATAAACCCCCTCAAAAAGCGAAGAAACAAGAATTTAAAAGGCTTGCGATTAATCCTTCTTCAGCCACTCGAAATCCTTCTTGACACAGCACGTGCATGACTTGTCTTTCTTGACAGATATCTTGTTGAACGTCTTGTCCCAGACGTCTAAGTATACCAATTCTTTGCATACGTGTTTGTCATTTAGTAATATTTTCACGGCTTCGGTCGCCTCATAAGCTGCGATTACGGCTGGAGTAGTGTTGAAAATCCCGAACCTTCCTCCTTGCATCGATGTAGACACGAGCGAAGCTTTGATCAAGCATCTCAAGCAAGGTCCGCCTGGCAGGATGTTCATGCTCATACCGGTCGAGCCTGTGACAGCGCCGTAAACCCATGGCTTAGAATGCTTAACGCACGCGTCATTGATTATAAACCTCGTGCCGAGATTGTCAGTGCCGTCAATCACTAGGGCTACATCTTTTACCAGTTCCTCAACATTCTCGCTATTGACACCTAAAACCTTTGCGTCTATCTTTATGGAAGAGTTGACTTTCCTTAGCTTATCATACGCGACTTCTGCTTTGTTCTTGCCAAGGTCACCTTCATCGAACAATACCTGCCTGTGCAGATCTGATAGAGAAACAACATCCTTATCAACCACTCGAATCATCCCGACGCCTGCGCGGACTAAACTGTTTGCTATGTTACCGCCTAAACCCCCCAAACCAACAATCAAAACCTTACCTCTAGAAAGCTTCTTCTGGCCTTCTACACCCAGCTTGGGAAACATTGTTTGGCGCGAGTAACGTTCCATCTTAACACTTAGATAGCCCTATACTAACACGTTTTAAAACTTATCGATTACAAAATCAGTTTCTTGGAGGAGATAGGATAAGAGAACTGGACAGGAAGTATAATGCTCCGGCCGGACACAGAACCACTAGTTTAAGTCAACCTGCGTTTTTGACTGTTTTCAATATTAATAGGCGTTTGAAATATTTAATGATTTCGCTTGTTGAGAACAACTTTAACTTTTCGGAGCAAGAGATGATGTTTGTGAAGAGAAGTCAGATTGTTAGGTGCATCATTAATCTCTTCTAAGAACAGGTAAAGTAGCCCACCCGCACAACCGTTTTAAGAGGACGTATTGGATTTTAGGGTAAAAATCAGCATATTTCCTCTTTTTTGCATTATTGCATTTTAGGGGAAAAGTTTATATATTCCCTCTTTTTTGTAATAAGTATGGCATCAGACTACATGAAGCGTTACAACATGATAAAAGAAAGGTTCGGAGAAAAAGCGTTCACAATCAATG
>VGLX01000129.1 GCA_016866645.1 Candidatus Woesearchaeota archaeon
GATCGGAAGAGCACGACCTGAAGCCTTACAAGGAAGAGGATGTCAAGACAGTGATGGAACAGGCAGGCTGCTCTGAAGAAGACGCTAAAGAAGCGTTAGAGAAGAGCAAAGGCGACCTCGCAGAGGCGATTCTAAGCCTTAAACAATAAATTTTTTAAACAAAGATAAAATCTTTTTCTACGGGGGTGTTGAAATGAACGAGGATTTAGAATCAAAGATTAAAGAGAGAAAAAAGCAGGCGGAAAGAAGAAAGATAAGCAGTAAAGCTTGGGCAGTAGCTAAGTATTTAGGTGACAGGTCATATTACAGGACAAGTGATGGCCATCTTGAACAAACTACATACACGTTCGAAAAGGATGATTTTCTGATAACAAATGAGTTTACTGAATCACACGGACATGATGGTTCTATGGGTGGGGGTAGCACAACTGTTGATTATCGAAAAAAGACAGTTTTTTACGAAGCAGGTGCAGGTATAATCTCTTACATTCCTGGTGACTGGGAGAAAAAGCTTACTAAACTGTATGGCCAAGCAGTAAAAGCTAGTGAACAGAAGGCAAAGGAAGAAGAAGAAAAGCGCAAAGAACTAGCAAAACAAGAAGAAGACAAAGAAAAAGCTAAGTGGGGCCTTTAAGCCCTTTTTTCTATTTTCTAAGCCTTAAGCAGCAGGACAATTGATACTTCTTGATTTTAAAACCGTAACATAACTTTTATATAAACGCGCGTCTCGTTATTATACCGGAGCAGCATGGAAAATATATTAGTGCTCGTGGACAAGGCAAACAAGTCCTGTCAGATAGCTGACCATTTCGCTTGTAGGGTTTATCCTATTTTGAAAGAGCCTAAGCTCGTCATGACCATCGCTGAGAACCTTTACAACGCTTTTGTTTATGGTATGGATGCCTTCCTGGCTTATGAGCACATGTACAAGCGAATAGACAACCCTCCTGCTGATTTCAAGTCCAGATTTGACGTGTTCAAGTCTGAAATAGCCCCCCGGTATGGTATCAGTAAAGAACAGTTATTGTTGATATCCGATCTGAAACGGGTCATAGACTACAGGCGTAAAAGCCCGGTAGAGTTCGTGAGGAGCAACAAGATAATAATCTGTTCTGACGATTACAGGATGATAACCATGAATTATGACAAGGTTAAGGACTTTCTTGAGAAATCGAAACCTTTTTTTACCCGTATGAATAGTATTTTTAAGCAAAATGATAGAAGACGCTGACAGTGCAAAAGGTCAAGTACTGCGGGCCGATCATTTATTTCATGTTACTCTGAAGTATACTAGGACGGCTGATGTTATCAAGAACACGATAAAAAGGCTTGTCAACTCGTTGGAATATGCAATAACTGAGATGCTTGAGAAGAAGAAAGTCAAGCAAATACCCCCAATAGCCCTAATGAAAGCCGATCTTTTGAAAAAAACCTTCCCTAAGGATAAGGAAGTCAAGGAGATGGTATCTTTCTACCTTATGGTCAAGAAGGTAGATAAGGGGCAGTTTGTTATAAAGGATGAGTACAGGAAGAACGTGGCTATAGTCGTCGATGATATAAGAGTTGATATCCCTAAGCTTAGGCAGCTGCTTGACAAGACAAAGGAGTGGGTGAAGTTTTCTAACGATTTTTAGAAAAGATTTAAAAGCATAGTCTGCTTATTCTATGCTAGGAGGAAATAGTCATCATTATTTCATGATATGGTAAAGTCTGAAGAGGCTAAGCTTGATATTAACTGTATAAGCCAGAATTATGAGGCGAGCTTACAGAAAAAGATTCAAAACGGATCTAACGTAACGGAAACTAAAAACGGGCTTTTCAAGGGACTGGTAGTTTCTGTCTGCGCAGGAATTCTCATGCTAGGCGGTATCAATTACGTGATTAACAATGGTGTTAATAAGTACAGTGACCCGAGGGTCATGAGAGGTGTCTCAAAAACCACAGGCATAACAACCTACGTCGAGTACAGGAAGGTAAAAGTAGAAGAAGGGTTTTTAGAAGTGATAATCAACGGCGACATACTGGGCTATAAGAAATGGTACGCTGATTTCGACGGGGATAAGAAAGTCGATATTATAGGCTATAATGATGATGAGATCCTCTACAGGGCGGATGACTATTCCAAGCATAAGAGCGAGTTTGACAGGGCAGACAAGCAGTTCCTAAAATATTTAAAAGAGCTTTCGAAATAATCTTTTCACACCCAAAATATTAATAAATCAATTAGAAATTGATAAGTTCAAGACAATGACAAAATATATTGGTATTCTCAGCGGAAAAGGCGGAGTCGGGAAAACTACGAGCGCTATAAACCTTGGTTCAGCGCTTAATTATTTTGACAAGGATGTGGTAGTAGTCGACGGTAACCTGACAACCCCGAACATAGGCCTGCAGCTGGGCGTGCCTATAGTCCCTATAAACCTCCACCACGCGCTAAGAGGCGAGAACCATATCAGCGACGCGGTCTACCAGCACCCTGCCGGCCTGAAAATAATACCTGCAGGCATAAGCCTTGATGATCTTAGAAAGACTAACCCCGACAAGCTGCCCCACGTCTTAGGCCATTTGAACAACAAGACAGACTTCGTGATCATAGACGGCGCAGCAGGCCTCGGAAGGGAAGCGTTGGCTACGATAGCATCATGCGAAGCCGTGATAATTGTTACCAACCCTGAGCTGCCAGCAATCACTGACGCTTTGAAAGCCGTAAAGCTATCTGAATCTTTCGGGAGGAGAGTATTAGGTGTCGTACTTACAAGGACCAAGCCGAACAACCTGGATGTATCTATTAAGAACATAGAGACTTTGATAGAAAAACCGGTAATAGGGGTGATACCTGAAGATAAGAGTGTGAGAGAAGCGATGGTGAGGAAAGACGCAGTCGTTTACACACACCCTAAAGCTAAATCTTCAATCGCTTATAAGAGACTCGCAGCGAGCCTTATAGGCAGGAAGTATGAGGTCGAGCAGGCTCAGGAAGACCACTGGATGACCAAGGTATTGAAAGCATTAGGCATAATCTAAACTTGATACTTCTTTAAGAAAGGTTTATTAACACGTCTTATCAACTTGGCATATTATGAAAATTCCAGAACTGTTCTTACAGGAAAAAGGCTTAAACGAAAGAGTAGACCGCCTTTTGAAACATTCTGCTAAGAATCATACTAAAACAGTTGAAAGGATTATCTGCCAATGCGAATACTTCTTAGAGCAAGAGCAGGGGGTTAACGGCGATAATAAGTACATCATTGGCAGAACATTAGCTAACCAAATCTTTTACACGAAAAGGGACGTGGAAGAGTTTAGCAAAGTCTTGATGAAAGACCCGATTCTTAGCAATGTTTTAGAGCAAGAATCAGGCTTAGGATTCTTCTTTTCAGCCTTGATAAACAAAGTATTAAAGAAGAAAGAAAAGATAAACCTGCACATGGGCGGGAAGATAAACGGTATGGGTGCGTATTTAGAACGGGGCGAGCTTTTAGTGCATGGTGATGTTCACAATTGGGCAGGGTTCTTTCTTAACGGCGGAACTGTTAAAATTTTAGGGAGCGCTAGAGATTACACGGCTCACGGTATGAACAAAGGCAGGTTATACGTGAAAGACAACCTTGGCGGCACTGTAGGTTACCAAGCTATAGGCGGAGAGATACTTTTTGACAATTTCGATGGTGGGACCGTAGCTATGAGCTGCCAAGCTAATGTTTATCTGAAAGAAAAGAAGATATGGCCCAAAGAAAAAGTAAAAAACTATTAATATTTTTTTATTCTAGTATTAGGTTAGCTTTTTTATATGTGGTTTCTGAGTTGGGTGAACGTGTCTAGTTTGTTTTGTTGCCATGTGGTTATCATGGTCATTATGGTTTCTAGTATTTTTGCTCCTTTTTCTTTTCTTAGTC
>VGLX01000130.1 GCA_016866645.1 Candidatus Woesearchaeota archaeon
GATTTGATGCGCTAAACGTTTTCCAAACACATTTAGGCGCAGAAGCCACATCTTATTTGCATAAAGTCCTCCACAACTACGTGAATCCCCACACAGAATTGAAAGGAAAAACACCAGCAGAAGCAGCAGGGCTAAATTTACCACTAGGAGAAAATAAGCTACTCAACCTAATCAAATTAGCAAAAGAGAAAGAGATGACGACAAGTTGACTGTATCGAAGTATAGAAAAGCTTATATATCAATAACTATTACTAATTGATAATGATTATTAATAATAACTTCCGGACAAGGAATACAAACCAGAAGCTAAAGATAGTAGAGTATTTGAAACGCGTAAAAACCCATCCGACAGCAGAAGAAGTCTACAAGCAAGTCTCGAAAGACCTCCCAGCGATAACTCTAGCAACAGTATACCGAAACCTAAACCAATTAGCAGACCAAGGGAAAATCCTGAAGTTCAAGATACACCACGAATACCATTTCGACGCAGACACAAGCCTGCACCAGCATTTGGCATGCAACAAATGCGACAAAGTGTTGGACCTGTTCCAAAAGGAGATATCCGAGCAAGCGATAAAAAAAGCAATATCATTAGGGTTCAAGCCAGACTATGTAGACATAATATTCCACGGCTCATGCAAAGACTGTAACGGAGAATAAAACTATGTACTACTCAAACAAAAGCAAAGGCTATGAAATGGAAAGGCTTAATTATCACCCCAATAACTACGCAACTAGAGGGGCGTATTACCAAAGGAGGGGCTGCGAAAATAATTGCGCAGTCTGTTTAAACTGTAAGCGGAGGTAAACAAAATGGCAAGAAAAAAACAAGCAGAAGAGATGTGCTACTTCTTCAGCACTAAGAGAGTCTGCAAAGTATGCGGATGCGAAGACGGCACGTGCAGCTGCCACATGGCTGTTGTAGACAGGGAGCAACACAGAAGCATATAAGAAAAAGATGGTGAAACTTTTTAGATGCAAGATATGCGGCGATCCATATATAGGGACGAATCCGCCGAACAGGTGCCCTTTTTGCGGCGCTTACGAGAACTTCATAGCAGAAGCTAAAGACTACAAAGAGACTTTCGACGTAAACCTTAACGATAAGGACTTAGCAAATGCGAAAAGGGCATTAGAAGTCGAGATATCTAACTCGAGCTTTTACTTCTGCGCCGCTGAGAAAACAGACGACCCTGAAGGCAAGCAGCTGTTCAAGGCCTTGGGCAAAGTAGAAGCTGAGCACGCAGCGATATGGAAGAAAATACTTAAGCTTCCTAAGTCAGAGATACCAAAATCAGAGGCCTGCGCCGTAAAGAACAAGGATAACCTTCAAGAGTCGCATGACAGAGAGACAAGGGCGATAAGCTTTTACAAGCAGGCAGCCAAAGAATCCACTAGCCCTAGAGTCAGACAGATATTCGGAGCATTAGTCCAGGTCGAGACAGACCACTTGAACCTTTCTGAAGAAAGGCTAAAAAAATAATTCTTTTTTTTAATGGAATTTGCTTTCTTTCGATAATCCTTCTACGGCTAGCCTAAGCTTTTCTATATGCTTTTCAAGATCAGCTTCTAGCTCTTCATACATGCTCGTGCATAGCACATGCCCTTCTTGTTCAGCGTCCTTTTTGGCATGCCTTCTTATGTAGCTAGTTATCTTGCTTAAGTCGTGTAGAAGCTTGACTTTGTTATAATTGCAGTCACGCAACATTCGAATCACCCCCTTCTTCTGATATCGTCCCTATGAGAGGTTTTACTTTAAATACCTTTCCTTACTGTAGAAAAGTGACAAAAAAGAAAAAAGAAGTTTTTATAGAACGACTTCTGTTCTTATCTTCTTCTGCAGTTCCTTGTTGGCTTCTTCGACTTCTTTACCTGTTATAAGCTTCTTGTACTCGTTCACTACTTTCACTAAAGGCTCATGATTCAAGTCGAATATCTGTTTTCTTCCTGTCTTCGCGTCTTTTACCCTGTCGATTCCTTCGTATCCTGCCGCTGTACCGCTGAAGCCTGCGCTTTTAGCGCTTAAGAAAGTATCTAAAGGTATCTTAGTCTCAACTAGGTTGTAGCCTAAGTTTTTTGTAAGTTGGATTACTAAGTTCCTCTTGGTTCCTGGAAGTATGCTTTGGCTTTTGTCAGGAGTTAAGACTGAGTCTCCGACGTACACGAACAGGTTCTCTCCGCCGCCTTCTAACACGTTTCTCTCAGGGGTGTTGTCAGTTATTATCCCTTCTGAGTATCCTCTGGCCATCGCGTAGTCTTTTACTATTCCTCCGAACGCGTAGTTTCCGCCGGCTTTTATATGCCTTAGGGTAGTGTCTATCCCTTCAGGGTATACTATCACTTTGGGGCTTCCTGACAGGTAAGCTCCCCACATGAACGTTTCTATCTCTAAGACCACGCTGTGCTTTAGCGAGAAAACACCTAAGCTAGGGTCGAATTCTCCTTTAGCGTTCCAGACCTGGTCCCTGTACACTATCGGCCTTACGTAGCAGCCTTGCTTAGCGTCTATGTTACCGGCTTTTATGTTGGCTTGCACTGTCTTGACTATAGCATCTTTTATCTCGTCATAAGTTATGTTTAAGAATGTGAAGCTTTTTTCGTCAGGTCTTGTTACTCCAAATGCTACGTCATCTGTTGTATCATCTTGCCCGTTGTACAAACTGTTAGGGTCGAAGTTTCCGTGGAACTTGCCTTTTATAGAATTCAAGAACCTGTTAACGTGCTGGTCTAGCGTGATTAGGTATAGCTTGTTTTCTTTATCGTCCCATACGGCTCTTATTCCTTCGAATACAGAGTTAGCATAGTGCAAATTGTGCGAGTATGGCGTTTGTAACAAATTTTTTTTTGCCATCTCTTCTAGTGTGAAAAGCCCTTCATTTCCTCTTGTGTCTTTATGGTATATTACTCCAGGTTTTACCATTTTGTTAGTCCTCCCGTATCAGGTGTTAGTCACCTTATTTTTCAAAACTGGTTGAAATGCTCGACTTATTTAAACCCTTTGACATATCTGTTAGTTTTTTGTCCAATATATGCCAAAAACAAGAGGGGGTTTATAAAGGTTTTGAAAAAGTATGATAGTATCACATTTCATCATACAAAAAAGAAAGGTTTAAATACGTAACATGTTTATCCTAAAAAATTCAGGTGTGTTGTAACCATGAAAAAACGGGTAACGCTAACGATTGACAGCAACATTCTAGACAGAGTAGACAAAGAAGTAGATGGGTATAAATTAAAAAACAGGTCACATGCTATAGAGCTGTTCTTGTTGAAGGCGATAGGCGCGAACATACCTAAACAGGCCTTAATCCTCGCAGGAGGAAAAGGGACAAGGCTTAATCCGATAACCAAAGAGATACCAAAACCATTAATCCCCTTACAGGGCAAGCCATTAATCGAATACACCCTAGACTTGTTCAAAAAATTCGGGATAAAAGACGTAATAATCTCAATAGGCTTCAAAAAAGAGAAGATAAAAGAATACTTCGGAGACGGAAAAAGGTTCGGGCTGAACATTACTTACATTGAGGAAGATGAGCCGCTAGGCACAGCAGGACCATTGAAACGCGCGAAACAGATCATCAAAGGCCCGTTCATAGCCTGCAACGCCGACGAGATTAAAGACATCGACCTGATGGACATGTTCATGTTCCACCAAGAAAAACAAGCATTAGGGACAATCGCTTTAACAACTGTAGAGGACACGAGCAAATACGGCGTCGCAAAAATAGCAGGCAACAAGATACTGGACTTTGTAGAGAAGCCGCCGAGGGAAAAAGCGCCATCAAACTTCATCAACTCAGGGCTTTACATACTCGAGCCAGAAGTATTGGACTACATACCTGAAGGGTTAGCGATGCTCGAAAAAGAC
>VGLX01000131.1 GCA_016866645.1 Candidatus Woesearchaeota archaeon
TTATTGGCCTTGCCTGGCAAAGGAGACGCTAAGATAAACTTCGTGCCAGTCGATTTCCTGATAAACAGTATAGCTGCCCTGTCAAAGAAAAAAGAGACGATAGGGAAGACGTTCCAGATAGCAGATGGCAACCCCTTGACAGCCAACGAGATAATCGATGTCTGTTGCAAGGAGTTCAACGTCAAGAAACCAATCTTAGGGCATATGCCTACCCCTTTAGCAAAATTAAGTTTTAACTTGGGGCTTGGAACAATCTTGAAAATTAAAAAGGAGCTTATAGCTTACATGGACGCTCAAACTTTTTACGACACGACAAACACAACCAGATACCTAGAAAACACAGGTGTCAGATGCCCGAGGCTTGATGAGTACATACATGTGATAGCAGACTATTGGAAGAAAAACAGATGATATATGACAGCATAGTTGTAGGTGCAGGACTTGCCGGCTTGTCAATAGCTTCTTTGCTGAGCAATCATGGCCATAAAGTCATTTGCTTAGAAAAGAGCAACACGCTAGGCGGAAGGGCAAGGATCTGGAAGAAGGACGGTTTCACTTACGAGTATGGGATACACGTATTAAGATACGGGGAGAAAGGAGCTTGCGGGGAGGTAATGAGGAGATTAGGTGTCAATGATTTCAAGGTGAAAAAGCTGAACACAGCAATATACGAGAACGGAGAATTTTACAATTTTTCAAGCGGTGGACTAAGCTCATTATTAAGCATGAACTTCTTGACCAACAAAGACAAGGCAGTTTTCATAAAAGAGCTGTTGAAACTAACACTAACCAATATTAAGCCGTTGTATGATGTCAGCGTTTCCGAGTTCATAAAAGAAAGAGGATACAGTTCTGGCTTGAAGAAGATTTTCGAATCATTAAGCACATCCATGCTAAGCTGCCCAGACACGAAGATAGCGTCAGCCGGAGAACTTGCGCACCATCTGAGAAACGTCGTGCATAAAAGGTACGCTATCGGTTACCCTGAAGGCGGATTCGAAACGATAATCAACAAACTAGTCAACAAGATCGAGGAAAAAAACCAGCTGATAACCGGAGTCAATGTCATAGGCCTCGTGAAAGAAAACGGGAAGATAGTAGGAGTAACGACAGAAACCGAGAGGATATACGGAAAAAACGTTATACTTGCTACACCCGAGGGAATAAAGGGCCTTACAGGAATCGATTATGCCCCTGTCCCGACGTCAGGAATATCGATTGACTATGCGTTAAACACCGACGAGTACAAAGAGGACAGGGTAATACTAACTCAAAAAGTAAAAGGTGTTGCTATGTTCGCCTCAAACGTTGACAAGACAGTAGCACCAGAAGGGAAGTCTTTGCTGACATTCTTCAGCCCGAGGGATTATTACGTCTCTCCAGAAAGCCAGAAACGAAGCATGGAAGAAGTTGTTGAGGAGATGTTCCCAGGGATTCACAGCAAGGTAGAAAACAAGAGAGTGCTGAACCTCTTGGTTGTTGACGGAGTAGAGCTTACTACCAAACAGAACTATTACAAGAGGCTGGAAACAAGGGTAAGCGACGGTCTTTACGTCGTAGGAGACAGCGTTAAGGCTCATGGTAACGGAGGCGAGATAGCCTTCAACTCAGCATTGGAATGTTATAAGGAGGTAATGAATAATGGCTAAGTGCTTGGTAACAGGCGGGGCAGGATTCATAGGAAGCCATATGGTGAAGCATCTAAGCACTACAGGCATGGAGGTGTTAGTCACAGACGTGAGAAGGCCGGATTACATGGACCGGTATGACAAGGAGAAGGTGTGGCGGGTAAGCTTCAAAAAATCAGACCTCAATGACAAGAAAAGCCTAGAAGAGGTCGTCAAAGGCGTTGATACAATATTCCACGTAGCGGCGATATTCAACTTTTTCGCAAGCAAGGAACTTCTCTACAAGGTGAACGTTGAAGGTACTGATAACCTTTGCGAAGTCGCTAGAAACAACGGGGTGAAAAAAATAGTCAACTGGAGCAGCGGAGCGATCTACGGAGACGTGTATGGCAACATACCTGTAAGGGAGCACTTCCAGCCTTATCCGAAAGGGAATTATTGCATAAGCAAATGGGAAGCGGAGCAGAAAGCATTCGAGCATCATGGAAAAGACGGCTTAGACATCACTACCATAAGGCCAGCAGCGGTGTACGGCCCGGGAAGCGTCTACGGCGACGCGCAAGCATTGCACTTGATGAAGCAGGGGATACTATGCGTGAAGCCAGGGTTCGGATGCTCGGTAAGCTCTCACGTGCATGTAGAAGACGTGATAAGATCAGCGTACTTCCTGTCAAAACTCAAGAGCGGCTCTGCGACGCAGCCTTCAGACATAGCCTACAACATAGCCGATGACTTTCCGACAGAGAACCATAAGCTTCTCGATAAAGCGGCAGAAGTGATAAAAGACAAGGGCTTGTTAGGGTTCTTCGATATCAAAGTGCCGGGCATAGCGATAAAAATGATGGCGCACATGAGCGAAGGCTTCGCAAGAGCCACCAAGACGAAGCCGTTGTTCGAAGTTGAAGGAGTAAGCCTGTTACTAGACGGCCACGCGATGGACAACCAGAAGATAAAAGACTTAGGATACCAGTTCTACTACCCCAACCTGTTAAACGCTCTTGAGGAAGTCGTCAAATGGTATGACAATAACAACTGGGAGGTTTTCAAAAGATGAGCATCGACCTCGGGCGCATAATAAGGAAACAGTGGGAGGATATCACAGAAGCTAACAAGAAATATCCCCTCTACGAAACAGTAGGCATACCATTGACTAAGCTGAAGATAGATTCGAAAAGCGTGTACTTGTTCTTGAAGGACTTTTCTACGATGCTGAACGACAACCCTAACCTTTTAACATTGATACATGACGGGAAAAACGTCTTGAAAGCTTACGCCGAGGGCACGAAAGACGGCGTCTACAACAGCATAATAAGGATAGATTTTGACGGCTGGGAGAAATCAACGCCCTTGAATGACGCTAAGGCGACTTTCGAGTATGTGAAGCCTATCGCGAAACAAAAGACAGGAATAGACGTCGGCCTTCTAAAGCTAGGGCATGTGGACTTCTTCAAGGAGTTCCACCCAGTATTCGACGATAAAAGCTCCAACTTAGAAAGCATCTGCCGCATGTATGACTGCACGAGAAAAGTCGTGGACAACAACCTTATCGCGTTCTACCCGGAGCCGAAACTGCTCAGATTCTTGACAGAGACGAAGAACATAATCTTAAAACCTGAGATACTAGAGAGCTACATAACCCGATGGTTGCCTGACAGCAATTATGGGGTATTGATAAAAGCAAATGACGGCCTGATAGGGATGGTAATCTCCAAGCGTGAAAAAAACCTGTACATCGAGTTCGTTAGGAAAGAAGTAGAAAAGCTGAGCGGTGAAGACATAAAATCCTTGACGGACGACTACAGGAAGAAGCTAGGGCTGTCATTAGCTGTAGGATTGGAGACTTGTGCCTTGAAGGGCGTAGCAGACAACATATCTAACCATTCACTAAAGGACAAAGAAATCGTAGAAGAGGCCATAAGCTTCGTAAAAAACGGCTATGGAAAAAACGTGTATGTCAGCATAAACCCTGTCTTGAACCCGGCCAAGTCGTTAATAATAAGGCATATGCCTGTATGGCCTGTTAAGAAAATAGGTTGCAAGATACAAGAATACATTTTTGCTTAAAAAAAAGGTGTGTTAATGGCAAAAGTAGACTGTCATGTCCATTCAAAATATTCTGAATATGTCCTGCTAACATACAGCATGCTCCAGTACATCGGCGCTAAAGACTCTTACAATGAACTAGAAGACATCTACAAAACAGCTAAAAGCAGAGGCAT
>VGLX01000132.1 GCA_016866645.1 Candidatus Woesearchaeota archaeon
CCATATCTTGCAGACGCTGTTCTTGCTGCTCTCGACAAAATACTTTACTAAGCCGATGAGCTGGTCTTCGTTGACTTTGGCCATGTCTGGCTGCTCTTTGAACAGGTAATCCATGAAAGGGTAAGCGATCCTCGCTAGTTGCGCGTTCTCGTTCTTAGGGGAGTCGTAGGCTTTTTTCACCTTAGCGTAGTTTTGCAACGCCCTTGTTGGGTCTTCCTTGTAGTCTGCGAACTCTTGGATGAAATTTCCCTCGATTTCTGGGATTTGTATCTTGGCGAGCGCTACGTGCTTGTACGCTTCGCACCACCACGTGTCCTCTTCGCTTTTCACGATGCTAGGGAACTCTTTTTCAGCCCATGAGTTGAAGCTTTCTTCATCTCTCAGCTCTTCCTCTTTGCTCTTCTCTTGAACCCTGGCGTATATCGCGTATTTTATCCCTTTCAGCGCGTACTCAGTATTGACAATCGAGGGTGTGCTCTTGAAGAACAACTGGTCTAGGATTAGCTTCGCCCTGGCGGTGTCTAAAGCGTCGAATTTGGAACGGTTGCTTCCGAAGACTTCTCTCTTCCCCGGGCCTTTATACTCGTCCCGTATCTTCATGTACATCATCTCTACAGCCTTTTCTATGATTACGGGCGCGGGGACTGAGCGGATTTCTATGTCTCTTTCTTTGTGAACGTCGTCTAGAGGGGTTTCGCTCACAGGCACGGTTTTGCCATGGTATCCTTTCTTGGTTATTTCGTAGTTCACATCTGGGTTGTCGGGATAGTATACTGCAAGGAGTAGCATCCTGTCGTTAAGCGCATCTGAGAATACTGTGTTGTCATTGGCTGTGCCTATTATTATGCTGTTCGCAGGGTAAGAGTACCTGAGCTCGTCAGGCTTCATCCTGCTGCTGTTCAGCGCCTCTAAGATGCCGTCTAAAGTCTGTGGCAGGAGCTTGTCCATCTCGTCCAAGTGAAGTATTCCGTTGTTTGTCCGTGGAAGGGCTCCAGGCTGGAACCCTTCAGGGTCGTATTCGTTCTCCCTGTCAGTTGTGGTCGAGCCGTCCAGCTTCGGGATCTTGAAGCCTGCGAGGTGCATGCGCTTCAAGGCTATGGTGCCTTCTACGAAGCCGATGCCGTGGCCTTCTGTGTAGTCCGCGACCGATACTCGAACGTCTCTCGGTCTTGGCCTTTTGAACCTGCCTGTATTCTTGAAATCTTTGTTGTATTTTATCATGCACTCCGGGCAGGGCGGGACTATTTTTGCAAAGTCCTCATCGAACAGGCTGAATGGGTTGCACTGCACCCTGCAGCCTTCGACGGTGAATATGACTTTCTGCTGCGCAGCGATGTCGATGATGTCCTTGGCGAGGTTGCTTTTGCCGCTGCCTGGCGGGCCGTAGAATATCATGTTCCCCTCTATCATCATGCCTAGGATTACCGCCTCGGCGCTTTTCGGATCCAAGACTGTTTTAGGGAAGCAGTCTATCAGCGTCTGATTTTTCACCTCCGCTTCTTTCTCTAGCGGTGCTCTGCCGCCAAGGCTTGACACTTCCAGCTTGCTGTAGACGTCGCTGAGGCTAAGCTCGAAATTGTTCTTCTTGCCCTTGTTGGGTATGTTCTCGTCGATTCTGAGCGTGACTTTCTCGGACTTTGGGGTGTACTCAACTAGCACGGCTGTAGTGCCTGCAGGTATCTCTAGCTTTGTGGTGTCGTAACCGTTGGAGACCCTTGCTGTGTGCTGCTCGTTAAAGCGTACGATGTGGCCTAAGCGCTTGTCAGCAACGACTCCGTCCCTCAGCTTGTATCCAGTCACGACTTCTCTTTCCGGTATGAGCAGTGTTAGGTTTGGGCTGTTTAGGTAGCAGTGCTCTGTCCCTTTGGACTTGCCCCAGTCAATACTTGCTGTGCCGTCCCTCCGCGCTTCTAATATTTTCCCTTCAAGCTTGGTTGTGGAGTTCCTTATCTTCATGCCTGGCTTGGCGTATTGCCGTATCTCGTCAAGGTCGGTGATTTCAGGCTTGACCTGTTTTGTCTTTTGGCTTATGGCCGGCACCCATGTGCCTAGGGCTTCATCGCTGATTTGTGCCAGGATTTGATCTCTTAACGCGATTAGCCTTTTGTGCATAACCAATGATAGGTATTCAGAAGATGTTTTTGGGACAACGCCTAAGTCTATCAGGTCTTGTCCTGTCCGTACTTTTAGGTAATCGTCGAGCATTTTCAAAACCTCCTATATATTATCCACTATCGAGTAGCAACATATTTATAAGCTTTTCGTTTAAAGCCATTTTAACACTGATAGCACTTTTAAGAGAACATAACTCATGAACAAAAAATAAACAAAAAACGGGCCTGGCCGGATTTGAACCGGCGACTTCCAGCTCTCTCCCATTGGATAGAAGGATTGCCTAAATTCGTTTTATCTGGCACTCTATCCAAGCTGAGTTACAAGCCCTTGATATAATTCAAGCTCTTTAGCTGTTTAAAAACCTTTTCAAAACCTTTAAAAAATGAGGAATCCAATTCTTATAAGCATGGTAGATTTTAATAAGATATCAAAGAACTGGCAAGCACGTTGGGAAAAGGGCAAAGTATTCAAAGCCAAGGAAGATGCTAATAAAAAAAAGTGTTATGCTTTAGCCATGTTTCCCTATCCTAGTAGTTCTTCTTTGCACATGGGTCATGCTAGGAATTATGCAATAGGGGATGTCTATGCAAGGTTCAAGCGGATGCAAGGGTTCAGTGTTTTATACCCCATGGGATATGATGCTTTTGGCCTGCCGGCTGAAAACGCTGCGATTAAAGCAAACGCACATCCTAAAAAGTTCACTGAAGACTCGATAAAGATTTTCAGCAGACAGCAAAAAGAATTGGGCCTGAGCTATGACTGGGACAGGATGATCGCGACCTGTTACCCGGAATACTACAGGTGGAACCAATGGTTCTTCATCAAGCTCTTCGAAAGAGGCTTGGCTTACAAGAAAAAAGCTCCGGTGAACTGGTGCGAATCTTGCGGCACAGTACTGGCCAACGAGCAGGTAGTCGACGGCAAATGCTGGCGATGCCATAACGAAGTAGCTGTCAAGCCTTTAGAGCAGTGGTTCTTCAAAATAACAGCCTACGCAGACAAGCTATTAGAAGACTTGGACAAGCTGGAAGGCTGGCCTGAAAGGGTCAAGACCATGCAGCAGAACTGGATCGGAAGAAGCGAAGGCACACTAGTCCACTTCAGGATGAAAGATTCAGAAGAAATAATCCCGATATTCACGACAAGGCCGGACACTCTTTACGGCGTAACTTTCATGGTATACGCCCCAGAGCATCCGAAAGTAATCGAGCTAGTCAAGGGCACACCCTACGAGCACAAAGTCAAAGAATTCGTATCAAAAGTTGTTCTGCAGGAAAAATTCTCAAGAACAGCTGAAGACCAAGAGAAGGAAGGGATGTTCATCGGAAGATACGCGATAAACCCTTTAACTGGCGATGAGATACCTATATACATAGCTAATTTCGTGCTCTTAGAATACGGCACCGGAGCGATAATGGCAGTCCCGGCCCATGACCAGCGAGACTTCGAATTCGCCAAAAAATACCAGATACCGATTAAGGTCGTGATACAGTCAGAATCTTATGAGCTATCTGCTGAGAAGATGTCCCGAGCTTACATAGAAGACGGAGTATTAGTCAATTCGGACGAGTTCGACGGAATGAACAACAGGGAAGCGATAAGCGAGATAACAAAACACCTGAAAAAAAACGGTTGGGGGGAAGGTACTGTCCAGTACAAGCTGAGGGATTGGCTAATATCAAGGCAGAGGTACTGGG
>VGLX01000133.1 GCA_016866645.1 Candidatus Woesearchaeota archaeon
TGATAGCCACACTTCCGTTTAATCGGTTTCCAATAACAGAACTGAATTTTTCCAAAAACTTTTCTTCATCCTGTGAAAAAAACACTTGAGTTACCATTTTTTAAAAATCATGACTAAAGAAACCCCGAACAGGGGGATAGCAAACCATTGTGTGATTGTTAGGCCATAAAAAGTAGGGTCCGTTCTCAAGAATTCCAGGAAGAATCTTACAAATGCGTAGAAGGCCATGTAAAAAAAGAATACAAAGCCTGTGAAGAACCTCTTTTTTCTTAATTGCAAGAGGATAATGAACAGCACTGTTAAGTTGATAAAATCATACAACGCTGTAAGATGCCTAAGCTCACCATCGACTATCACACCAAAAGGTAAACTCGTTAGCTTGCCAACATGGCCCCCGTCGCCTATAAGGCAACCCACTCTCCCGATTGCATGGCCCAATGCTGTTGATGGAGCGACTAAGTCTAAATATTCCAAGAAATTCAGCTTTTTTATCTTAACATAAATCCATGCCGCTAACACAGCGCCCAAAAACCCTCCGTAAAAAACTAATCCTCCTTGCCAAAATTTGAAAACGGTAAGCGGGTTATCATAGTAGGACTGCCAAAAGAGTATAATGTGTAGAATCCTTGATCCTAAAATCCCGCCAAGGATTATGTAAAATACTAAGCCTTCCGCAACATCTTTGTTCATGCCACGGCGTTTAGCCTCCTTCAAAACCAGCCATAATCCCGCTAAGAAGGCTATCGCTGTTAACAGTCCGAACGTATATATGGTGAAAAATCCTAGTTTAATCTCTGGATAGTAAACGTAAGGCAGGGCCATAAACGAGTATCAAGTTTTTCTCATTTTAAAGCTTTTCTAAGAAGCACACAAAATTTTTTAAAAGACAGCACCATCTATTCTCTAAACATGAAGTTCGCCCACATGGCTGACATCCACATAGGGGGCTGGAAAGAGCCTGAGATCAAAGAGCTAGGTTTGAAAGCCTTCAAAGAAGCAGTCGATAAGTGTTTGCAGGAAAAAGTAAGCTTCATACTGATATCTGGAGACCTGTTCAACACAGCCTTGCCACCTATAGAGCTTATAAGGGATGCCGCAGCGGCCCTGAAAAAAGCAAAAGACAACGGAATAAACGTTTACATGATCCCCGGAAGCCATGACTTCTCGCCAAGCGGCAAGACCATGCTCGAAGTCTTAGAAAAAGCAGGGCTAATAGACATAGTCAACAAGTTCGATGATAATGGGCTGTTGACCTTCACAGAGGATAAGACCGGTGCGAAGATAACCGGCTTGTTAGGAAAGAAAGGCGGCTTAGAGATTAAAGAGTACGAAAGCCTGGAGAAGAAACACTTGGAAGAAGAGACAGGCTTCAAGGTATGGATGTTCCACACAGCTCTGGAAGAGTTCAAGCCCGAAAGCATGGAAAAGATGGAAGCCATGGCCACAGCAGCCCTGCCCAAGAATTTCAACTATTACGCAGGCGGCCACGTGCACTACATCTTCCAGAAAAGGGACAAGAACTCATTGATAATGTTCCCAGGAGCATTATTTCCCAACAACTTCAAAGAGCTGGAAGAGTTCAAGCACGGAGGATTCTACATAGTGGACGACAGCCTGAACTATGAATACGTGCATATAAACCTCAAAGACGTCAAGAGCTATTTTTTCGACGCTAACAATAAAACCCCAGACGCCCTGAAGCAAGAAATACTGGACAAAGTATCAGACTATGAAAACAAGATCGTGACTTTGAGAATCGAAGGCGTGTTGGAATCCGGCAAGCCTTCAGACATAGACTTCAAGGAGATAATGGCCAAGATGAAATCCGCTTTTTACGTCCTAAAAAACACGAACAAGCTTACGACCAAAGAGTTCGAGGAGCTGGAAGTTGAGACTGGAAACGTCGACGATATCGAGCGCAAGATAATACAAGAGCACTTAGGCCAAATAAGCTTCATGAACGCAGAAGACGAAGCGAAGATAACCGAGGCGCTGATAAACGCTTTGAACCAAGAAAAGGAAGAAGGGGAGAAAAACGCTGACTTCGAGCTCAGGGTCTTAGTAGACTCGATAAAAGTGCTAAACCTAGAACCGATCAGCCGAGGAATTGCCTGATGATAATAAGAAAAGTCAAGCTGGAGAACATAAGAAGCTACGTCGACCAGGAAATAGAGCTGCCAGAAGGCTCGGTGTTGTTATCCGGGGATATAGGCAGCGGAAAATCGACAATCCTGCTAGCTATAGACTTTGCATTGTTCGGTATAAGGAAGCCTGACCTGACAGGAGACGCCTTGCTGAGAAACGGGGCTAGCACAGGGTCCGTAGAGCTCCATTTCACCATCGACGGAAAAGAGGTAGTGATAAAAAGGACTTTGAAAAGAAGCAAGCTGGGCGTAGGCCAAGAGTCCGGCTTCATAATGGTCGACCTGATAAAAAGAGAAGGCACAGCCGTAGAGCTGAAACAGCACATTCTCAACCTGCTGAACTACCCGAAAGAGCTGCTGACCAAATCCAAGTCCATGATATACAAGTATACAGTGTACACTCCCCAAGAGGAGATGAAACACATACTGGTAGAAGAGCAGGACATGAGGCTTGACACTTTAAGGAGAGTTTTTGGGATTGACAAGTACAAGAGAGTAAAGGAAAACACTAAGATCCTAATCACAGCGATTAAAGGGAAGAAAGAAAACCTCAAAGGCATAATAGAAGACTTGGAAGAGAAGAAAGAAGACCTGGCTAAGAAACGAGAAGGTCTTGAGGAAAAGAAGCAAAAGCTAGAGATTATCAAGCCGAAGATAGAGCTGTTGAAAGGTTATTCTGATAAGAAGAAAAAAGAGCTGGAGGAAGTAGAGAAGAACATCAAAGAAGCAAACGAGACGAAAGCCCAGCTAAAAATAAAGAAAGTCGAGCAAAAAACTTTAGAGAACCAGAAGAGTGAGATTATCGCCGAAATAGACGGCCTTAACAAGCAGATATCAAGGCTTGAAAAAGAAACAAGAACAGAAGACGAGCAGGATTTTGAAAGCCTGATAAGAGCAAAACAAGGGCTCATAAGCTCTTTAGAGAAAGACCTGCAAGAGGCCTTGAAGAACATTTCTTCACTAAAAACAAAGCGCGAAGAGTCTGAAGACCTGAAAAACAGGATATCCGGCCTAGAGAACTGCCCTACCTGCAAACAAGAAGTACGCCACGAGCATAAGAGTGCAATAGAAGAAGAGGAGAACAACAAATTATCCGCGATAAACAAGAGGCTAAGCGTCATCGAGACATCTTATGCTGACAAGCAGAAACAGCTAAGCCGGACAAAAGAGGAGTTAGAGTCATTAAAAGAAGCGAGTATGCAAAGAGAGCTTAACAAGCTAAAAGTCCAGAACCTGGAAGAAAAAAAGAAAAGGAAAGACAGGCTTGAAGCGCAACAGAAACAGCTGACCAACGAAATAGGAATCCTTATCAGCAACATAAACACGCTAGAAGAGAAGTTCAAGAGCTTCGAAAGCCTAGAGGTTTCTTACGAGCAGAAGAAACAAGAGCTTGAAGAATTGCGTGAGCAAAAATCAGTACTAGACCAAGAAGCGAGCGTGATAAGGAACGACATCAAGAACTTCACAGAAACCATAGAAGGGCTTAGAGGCGAGATAATACATAAAGAAGAGTCTAAAAAAGAGCTAGCCAAGATGGCACAGCTCCAAGAATGGCTGGAGAAGCAGTTCATAAGCCTGATGGAAGTCATGGAGAAGAACATAATGCTGAAAGTCCACAACGACTTTGACAGCTTGTTCCAGAGATGGTTCAGCATGCTAGTAGA
>VGLX01000134.1 GCA_016866645.1 Candidatus Woesearchaeota archaeon
AACAAAAAATAATCTATCGTAAAACCCCAACGAAAAAACCAAATAAAAGAAAACCTCCACATCCAAAATCAAAAACAACTACATCTGGTCATCTACTGTGATTTAAAGCGAAAGTTTTATAAACGAGGCTGTCTAACAAGGATATAACTGATTCTGAAAAGATCATGAGAGGTTGAATAAAATGAATCAAGATGTTATGAAAACTGGAACAACAACGGTAGGAATAATGTTTAAAGATGGAGTAATACTCGGAGCTGATAGAAGGGCAAGCGCGGGCTACATGGTAGCCGACAAAAGGGCCCAGAAAGTCATAAAGATAAACGATGACATGGCCTTGACAATAGCTGGCCTAGTATCAGACGCTCAGCTATTATCCAAGATAATCAGGGCGCAGCTAAAGCTTATAGAAGTAAGAAAAGGCAAGAAATCAAGCGTGAAGCAGGCAGCTAACCTGCTAGCAAACCTTGTTTATAATAATGTCAGAAGGATGTCCATGGTACCAAGTATTGTAGGATTCCTGCTTGCAGGCAAAGACGACAAGGGATTCCACCTGTATAATATAGGCATAGATGGAAGCCTATCTGAGATGGAAGACTATGTCTGCGACGGCTCAGGGATGATGTTCGCGACAGGCGTGTTAGAAGCGAATTACAAGAAGAACATGAGCCTAGACGAGGCTGTAAAACTAGCAGTTCAGACACTCAACACATCGATGCAGAGGGACATAGCAACAGGAAATGGAATAGACATATTAGCCATAACCAAAGAAGGCGTGGATTTCGTACTGAGAAAAGAACTAGACGCAAGGATACATTTAGACAAAGAAAAGAGCAATTAAGAAAACCCTACAAGATTTTATTACTAATCTTTCTTCAATTAAGGGAAAGAATAAAAAGCGGATTTTAGAAAAATGCCAGACATATTAGAAGAAGTGTTAAGGCTCTTACCAGACCCTGACAAGATATCAGATAAGGTATTCGAAGGAGCTAACATAGTACTGTACACGAAGGACAAAGAGTTCTTCCTGAATAATGAAGGAGCCATAATCAAAGTAGTCGACGCTCTAAAGAAACGAGTAGAGCTAAGGCCTGACCCTTCAGTGACGATGAATGTGGAAAAAGCTGAAGAAGTCATAAAATCGATCATACCTGCAGAGTCAGGAATATCCAGTCTTATATTTGACCAGCAAAGGTCGATGGTGATAATCGAGGTAGAAAAGCCAGGATTGGCCATCGGCAAACAAGGAGAACTCCTTAAGGAAATAAAGATAAAAACGTTCTGGGTACCATTAATAAGGAGGACACCTGCATTAAGGTCAAAGCTTATAGAGAACATAAGGTATGTTTTGTACGAGAACAATGACTTCAGAAGGAAATTCTTGAACAAGATCGGAAAAAGAGTCTACGGCGGATGGACCAAAGAGAAAAGAAACGAATGGATAAGGATAAGCTTCTTAGGCGGAGCCAGGGAAGTAGGAAGAAGCTGCCTCCTGCTGCAAACCCCTGAGTCAAGGATACTGCTCGACTGCGGAATAAACGTAGCAGCAGCGACTGATGAAAGGGCTTACCCTATGTTTGACATCCCTGAATTCGTGCTGAAGGATATCGACGCGATAATACTTAGCCACGCGCACTTAGACCATTGCGGCCTAATCCCTGCCCTTTACAAGATGGGGTACGACGGCCCGATGTACTGCACAGCACCTACGAGGGACGTAGCCTCTCTGCTAGCATTAGACTATATAAGCATCGCCCAAAAAGAAGCTATAAAACTATTGTACAGCTCAACAGACATCAAAAACATGGTCAAGCACACAATATGCTTAGACTACGAGGAAGTAACAGACATAACTCCTGACATAAGGCTTACGCTTTACAACGCAGGACACACCCTCGGAAGCTCGATGGCACACATGCACATAGGCAACGGCTTACACAACTTCTTGTACACTGGCGACATGAACTATGAGACATCAAACCTGCTGGCAGCTGCAGTAACAAAATTCCCAAGATTGGAAACAGTCCTACTAGAGTCAACTTACGGCGGAAAGAACGATATAGTTCCGACGAGAAAAGAATCAGAGAGATACCTACTAGATGTTATATCCAAGACTATAAAACAAGGTGGAAGAGTCTTGATGCCAGTATTAGGCGTCGGAAGATCACAAGAAGTCATGCTAATACTCGAGAGATGCATAAGAGAAGGACTGATAGATAAAATACCTATTTACGTCCAAGGCATGGTTTGGGACGTGACAGCGATTCATACTACATATCCTGACTTTTTCAACAATAAGGTCAAGAGGAATATATTCCACAAAGACCATAACCCCTTCTTATCTGAGGTATTCAAACAAGTAGCAGGATACAATGAGATGCAAGAAGTCATAGAAGAGAAAGGGCCTTGCGTGATAATGGCTACGTCGGGAATGATGGTCGGAGGGCCTTCAGTAGAATACTTCAAAGCATTAGCAGACAATCCTAAAAACGCTTTAGTCTTAACCTGCTACCAAGGAGAAGGAAGCCTTGGAAGAAGACTACAGCAAGGGGATAAAGTTCTTAACTTCCCGAAAGGTGAAAAGATGGAAGAGCTGCAAGTCAAGATGGAGATTCATACGATCTCAGGATTTTCAGGCCACAGCTCTAGAAAACAGCTGATGCAGTTCGTCTACAACCTGGACCCGAAGCCTAAAAGGATAATAGTAGACCACGGTGAAAGCAGCAAATGCTTAGACCTTGCGAGCAGCCTGCATAAGCTGCACATGATTGAGACAAACGCTCCTAAAAATTTAGAAGCCGTAAGGATTAGATGATAAAAATAAATGTTTTTTGTTCATCCTGGAGTGACTAATTTGTGGATAATTGTCACAAATATAAGCTTAAAACGCAAAATCGCCGACGGAAAAATCTTTTCACAAATAAAAACCGGCGATTTTGAGAAAAATCCAACTCCAAATCTTATTTTCGCTTATACATTTTTAAGAATGAAAAAGTTTATATACCCAAAATATACATTTCATTAAGGATTTTTTGCGCCACGAAAAATTTGTTGGCCTGTGCGAGCGATTGTACGGGCCAACTTCATTCTCACTTTATTCAAAAACAAGTTTTTACCAGGCATTATGGAAACGTTTCAATCATGAAAGATGAAATAATCATCACACAGGAAGAAATTGAAAAACTCCCCTTAGAAAACAAACCAAGCAAACTCAAAAAATTTTTTATAACCCTCACAGCCGTGTGCCTAATCTTCTTAGTGATGTCTTTTGTATGGATGAACTACGGGCTGGGTGACATACTGCTCAGCCTTTTCACAAGTAAGACGCTACAAGAAAATGCGGTAAGCATAAACCGGACTTCCTCATTGGTTTTCAAATACGGCGCATACAATTCTCTCATTGACAAATACTCAGCTGAGCAGAGCAGAGAATTCAAAGCATGCCTTATAGGAGAAAAAGACGGAGGCAACTATGTGGTGAGAAGCGTAATCATTCCAGAGATGATCGAGCAATCCTTCAATCAGGTAGTCTCTAAGCCTTGCCCACAAGGCACAGTAGCAGAGCTGCACAGCCATCCATATAGGAGATGTTTAGAATCCGAACAGGATGTTAAGACAAAAGAGTTAACAAAAAGAGATAACCTGGACGTATTGATGGTCATAATGTGCGAAAAAGACAGGTTCAGCTTTTACTAAGGCCTCACCGGCTTCATTCCGTAATTCTTTAAACTCTGGGGTCTCTTAATATTTGGACTTTTAGGGTTTTATGGGGGTTTAGAAGAAAGAAGAGGTGGTAGAATAT
>VGLX01000135.1 GCA_016866645.1 Candidatus Woesearchaeota archaeon
TTCATATCCGATGATGAGAAAACAGGCAAAATGCTTCAGAAAGGCTGTAGCCTCAAAATTTAAGCGTTTTAGAGGATGTCCCTAAAGCCCGAAAGCGTTTACCACAACTTCCTGAAAAATATCAGAACGAGCAGACTTAATTTGACGACGAGTTCATCATCATCGGCACAACTATCATGAAGATTATAAAGTATGTCATCATCATGTCATCAGACTGGTCCTCTATCATCTTCTGTACAGCTGTTTTGTCTTCCAAGTCTTTTATGCATCCGTCAGCCGCCAGCAGAGGCCAATGCTTGGAAGGTACATCATCTCTTGCTGTGAAAGTCTCTTCTCCTTGCTTCCTTAAGTAGTCGTACATGCCTAAAGCTTTTTCCAACCCGAACTCTAAGGCTACGCTGGTCATTATGCCGTGATGGTCTGAGGTTATATCATCCTTATTGCTAAACGTATCGTTCCCGTAATCTTTTATATCCTTATAAGTGGTCAGTGTTTTTTCCAGGCCGTGCTTCATAGCCAGTTTTGTCAGGATGCCTTTATGCTTTGAAGGTATGTCTTCTTTGCTGCGTTTTATGTTCTTATAAGTCTGTAATGTTTCTTCGATGCCTTGCTCTATCGCAGGCTTTGTAAGTATTGCAAGGTCGTCATGGCTCACGTCTTTAGACTTTAACATCCTGTAAGCGGTCTCGGTCTCTACTACCCCGTATTTCATCGCTGTGCTTACAAGAGCAGGGACGTGCTTGTCGGATATTATGTTTGAGGATTTTAACGCGAAATATATGCCAAGAGTTTCTTCATACCCGTACTGCAGCGCTGGTATGAGTAAAGCTCCGCAATGGTCAGAATTTACGTCATCTCTTGCTGTGAAAGTATTGTCTCCTTGTTTTCTCAGCTTGAAGTAATAGTCTAAAGTTTTTTCCAAGCCATAAACTTCAGAAAGGACGGTGACAACAGCCGTGTCATCAGAAAGGACATCGTCTCTAGCTGTGAAAGTATCACTGCCAACATTTGCGACCTGGAAATACTTCGAAATGACTTCTTCAGCGACTTCTTTATCTTTCTGGCTTAAGTATTCCGAGGCGTTATGCGGGGGCCTACTATCGCATCCTGCGGTGAACAGTGCAAGTGTTGTCGCTGCAAGAGCTGTCGATAAGATTTTTTTTAGCATTGTATCCTCAATCAGGCATACATTTCCATGAGTATTTAAGCTTTTGCGATGCATATCTTTTTTCATAATCCTTTCTTAAATGTTAAAAGAAGAATATTTTTAAAATACAAAATAACCCCTCCATTATCTCATATCAGATTAGGAGGGCAAAAAATGGTTAAATACAGAAAAAAGAATTTGGAAAAAGTTCTTAGCCACTTAACAACAACAGAAGGCAGGGCGTGGGCGGTTTATAGCTTATCAGGCGCAGGTAAGATTCCGCAACGTTTTATAGATGAGGCGATCAAGTTTTATGAGAATACAGGGAACCCTTATCATGCCTTTAGCATCGCTCTCGATGCGGGGATGCTCAAAAAGGCGCAAGAAGTAGCCTTGGTTGAGATTGAAAAATGTGAAGATAAAGGGAAGTTCTCAACCGCTGCATCGCTTGCTAGGGATGCGAGGCTGGTAGAAAGGGCAGTTGAGGATTATGAGAAGGCGCAGATGCTAAAAGAAGCTGCTGACCTCGCAAGATCAGCAGGGATGAAAGAACGCGCGATAGGGCTTTATGAAAAGCTCGGCGACCTATCTGATGCTGCTAGGCTCGCTGAAGATAATATGATGCTGGAAAAAGCTGTTGAGCTCTACGAAAAAATCGGTAGGTACTCAAAAGCAGGTGAACTCGCAGAGAAGGCTGGAAAAAAAGAGAAAGCGGCACAGATGTTCTTGATAGAGATGGAATCTGCTGAGAGATCAGGAAACCTTAACTATGCGGTTATATTCGCTGAAAAGTTAGGGAAGGAAGATAAGGCTAAACAGCTATGCACAGTATTAGCTGAAAAAGAAGAGAAAATAGGGAACATCGAATCCGCTGCACGCTACGCCAAGAAGGCAGGTATGGAAGAGAAGGCGAAACAGCTTTATTCTATCATTATAAAAAAGAATATGAAGAAAGACCCGAGACTATCCGCACGATACGCCATGGAAGCAGGCTTAGGAGAAGAAGCGATACGGATATATTCGAAACTTATTAAAAAAGCAGAAAAGAATAAAGGCTTTGATTACGCTATTTCTCTCGCCAAAGAAGCAGAAATGAAGGAAAAAGTGAAGCAGTTATGCCTCGCAACAGTCGAGCACTATGAGAAAGAGCTGACAACAGAAACTGATTATTATAAAAGACTGAAGCTGTTTGAGCGTGTCGGTGAAGCAGCTGAAGAAATAGGGCTTATAGACAAGGCGATGGAAAGCTACGAGAAGGGAGGGAGTTTCTTCCGCGCAGCCCAGCTTGCCAAAAGTCTTGGACAGAAAAAAAGTGCGAAATCTTACGAAAAGTTAAGTTGGCTTATACGAGAACAATGGGCAGACTGACCTGCAGAGCCGGTGGCAAGATTAAAACCCAAGGGTTTAAATAGGGGCTAAGATTCCCAAAATCTGAGAAAAAGAGTTCTTACAGGAGGCTAACAAAAATGCTTGCAAAAGGAATAGAAGAAGACTTGAAGAACGCTTCAGCTATCAGGAAGATGTTCGAGGAGGGTTTAGAGCTTAAGAAGAAGTACGGCGCAGAGAACGTTGCAGATTTCAGCTTGGGCAACCCGTTGATTGAGCCGCCAGAAGAGTTCATCACTGCTTTGACAGACTATGCGAAAAGCGGACAGAAAGGATTGCACCAGTACATGCCTAACATGGGATACCCTAAGACTAGGGAGGCTATCGCTAATGACCTTAACAGTAAAGGATATTTCAATAACATAAGCGCTAATGAGATAATGATGTGCGTAGGAGCAGCCGGAGGGCTTAACGTTACTCTGAAAACAGTCCTCAACAAAGGCGAAGAAGTAATCACGATAGCTCCTTACTTCCCAGAGTACAGGTTCTACACGAAGAACCATAACGGGAAGCATGTCATAGTGAGCTCAGCAGAAGACTTCACGCTAGACGTAGACGCAATAGCAAAAGCCATCACAAAGAAGACCAGAGCGATAATAGTCAATTCGCCGAACAACCCGACAGGGGTCATCTACTCCAAGAAGAGCCTGGAAGAATTCGCGAGCATGCTCTCACAAAAAGAATCGAAGCTGAAAAGGGACATCTACTTGCTGTCAGACGAGCCTTACAGGGAATTAGTCTACCAAGGAAGCTACACCTCACCGGCTTCGCTGCATAAGAACAGCTTCATGATATACTCATGGTCCAAATCATTGAGCTTGCCTGGGGAAAGGATAGGCTACGTAGCCGTGAATCCAGAGATGAAATTCAAGGACGACATACTGAAAGGGTTACCGTTCTGCAACAGGACTTTAGGCTTCATCAACGCGCCTGCACTGATGCAGAACATAATACCTAAGCTGTTAGACTCTAAGCTAGACGTTAACTATTACAAGAAGATGAGAGACGACCTGATAACCTGCTTAGAGAAGAACGGCTACCAGTTCGCGAAGCCTGACGGAGCATTCTACCTGTGGGTGAAATGCCCTACGCCTGGCAAAGATGTAGCAGCAGAAGAGAAGGCATTCATAGACGATATGAAAAGCAACTTCCTGTTCTTGCTGGGCCCTGGATCAACATTCGGCAAGCCAGGATGGTTCAGGATATCCTATTCTGTGAACCCGTCCGTTATAAGCTTGGGATGC
>VGLX01000136.1 GCA_016866645.1 Candidatus Woesearchaeota archaeon
AACAAGGAAAAGTCAAACAAAAAGTAATCAAATACCTAGGCAACATAGAAAACGTACTAAAAGTCTACAAATACTGGGAAGAACACCACTAACCGAAACTACAAAAACGATTTAGTTCAAACAACTGTAATAGGCGAAAACAATATAAAACAGGAATTCTTTAAAAATCGTAATGAACTACGAAAATCTCGGACTGAAAATAGGACTGGAGATCCACCAGAGGCTGGAGACTCATAAGCTGTTCTGCAAATGCCCTTCTGTGTTAAGGGACGATACGCCAGGAATAATAGTCAAAAGGAAATTAAGGGCAGTCGCCGGAGAGACCGGGGAGATAGACATAGCAGCTAGGCATGAGATGGAAAAGAACTTAGAGTTTATTTACGAAGCTTATCCTGATACTACTTGCAACGTAGAGCTAGACGAAGAGCCTCCAGGGCCTTTGAACATGGACGCTTTAGGGGTGGCCTTGCAAGTTTCTAAGCTCTTAAACGCTAAAACAGTCGATGAACTGCACTTCATGAGGAAGACTGTGGTTGACGGAAGCAACACTACAGGATTCCAGAGGACGGCGCTGGTAGCGCAAGACGGGTACATCAACACCTCGTTAGGCAATGTGAGGATAGGATTCATCTGCTTAGAGGAAGAAGCAGCCAAGAACGTCAAAGAAGAAACGACTTCGAGAGTATGGAGGCTTGACAGGCTAGGCATACCTTTGATAGAGATACAAACACAAGCAGACATAAAGACTCCGGAACACGCGAAAGAGGTAGCGCAACTATTGGGCATGATACTCAGAAGCACCGGAAAAGCGATGCGGGGCATAGGAACGATAAGGCAAGACATAAACCTCAGCATAAGGGGCGGAGCGAGAGTAGAAATAAAAGGGTTCCAAGACTTGAGAATAGTGCCTAAGGTTATAATCAAAGAGATTGAGCGACAGCAAAGCCTGATAGAGCAAGGCTTCGAAGTCAAATCCGAGGTCAGGAAAGCAGAACCAGACGGCACGACCAGCTTCATGAGGCCGATGCCCGGGTCAGCCAGGATGTATCCTGAGACAGACGTCCTGCCGACGAAGATAACCAAAGAATGGCTTGACAGGATAGAGATGCCAGAGCTCCTAACAGAGAAAGCGGTCAAGCTTGAGAAAAAGTTTGACATCAACCCAGACTTAGCAAGAGAGGTCGTGCAAGAAGATGTCAACCTAGAACTCTACGCTAAGAATTACTCCAACATAAGACCAAGCACGATAGCGCAGATACTCATAGAAACTCCTAAGGAGATAAAGTCCAGGCTAAAATTAGACTCTGAGAAAATAAGAAAAGAGGACTACGAGGAAGTTCTAAAAAACCTGAACCATGGCAAGATATCTAAGGAAGCGGTCATAGACCTGCTAGCAGAAGCCGCGCAGGGCAAAAAGATGGGATTTGACAAGTATAAGACCATACCGTCTGATGAGCTAGAGAAAGAAGTGAAAAAGATAATCGAGGCGAACAAAGGCGCTTCTGTTAATGCCTTAATGGGTGAGGTTATGAAGAAATACCGCGGCGCAGTCGACGGCAAGAAAGTGTTCGAGCTTTTGCAAAAGCACACTAAACGATCTTCTTGTTTATAGAACCGACTAAGGACCATGCCAGTATGCTTGCGAAATCAGGTATGCTCAAGGGTTTAGTGACTATTCTCAGCTTGTTTTTCCTGACAGCTTCTAAGATACTGTCCACATTCTTATCCGCATCGACTAAAGTGTAGTTTGAGCCTATTTGATTGAAGTTGTGGGCGTCAGAATTAGCTACTAGCGGTTTTTTGTATTTCTTAGCTATTTCGATAGCTTTCTTGTTAGGGTTGAAGAATGGCAGGTAGAAATGGCAGTGTTCAATAGCATCAAACAATCTTATGTAGTCTATTAGCTTGTTACCTAGACATGAAGGCTTTCCATAATAAGGGTGTGGCGCTATGATTACCGCATTTTCATCCTTAAGCTTTTCTATGTCTTCAAAAGTCTTGATATTATCGAGATTGCCTTTAAAATTGATTAGCAAGATCTCTTTCTTCTCGATAAAAGCCTCGACACCGGGGATTAGGAGTATCCTTTTTTTCTTGGCATAATCTTTGAAATCGAAATAAGTCTTTATAGGGTTCTTAAAAAATTTGGTGCTTCCAAGAAGACTGCCAAAAGCTGAATGCTCAGTTATGGCTAATACTTCATAACCCTTAGAGGCTGTGAAGTTTATAAGTTGTTTAGGAGTTAGCTTGCTGTCATACTTATGGATGATATAGTTCGTATGGGCATGAAAGTCCGATTTTAACATTTTAGGATAAAGAAAAATGATATTATAAAAAGGTTTGCCTTCAAATAGGCTTAAGGCTGCCCCATTTCTCTAATGCTCTTCTAAGCTCTTTATGGTTTTCAGCGTACTCTTTCAAGCTGGTCTTTTGCTTGTACGCTTCTATAGCCTGCATCACGGCCCTGGCTCCGGCTTCTATTCCGTCAGGGTGGCCTTGTGTTCCTCCGCCTACTTGTAAGCCTATGTCCATGGTCCCGTAAATATCAAAAACCGCGGGGAGTATTCCCGGGTGTAAGCCTCCTGAAGAGACTGGAAGTACAGGCTTTATCTTGCCCCATTTTTGATGTAGCCTGACGTTCTCTATCTCGTTAATTTCTTGCTGCATGAGCATCTTCTCCATAGCCATTATGCTTTCAGCAGAGCCTTCCAACTTACCCACACCTGTGCCAGTGTGTATCTGGTCAACTCCTATCAAGCGCATTAGCTTGGCAAAGAACAGCATGGTCATGCCATGCTTAGGATTCCTTGTGAACATTGCGTGCATAGCCCTGTGGCCATGTATCGCCATGTCATAATCATAAGCGAGCTGTACAGCAGTCCCTACAGCAGTAAACCCGCTGACAACCATATCTATCATGAAGTACCTGAATCCGTTATCGTGGACTAGTTTTACTCTTTTTTCCAATTCTTTGAGGTCAGGCGCTGTTACGTTGATGAACGCGTCTTTTATTTGTCCTGTCTCTTTCATCGCTTTATCACGGTACTTAGCCAATAGCTTGACCCGTTCTTCGAACTTGTTAAAAGTCTGGCTAGTCAAGTTTTCATCGTCTTTAACGCAGTCTATACCTCCTTTCCAAACCGCATAGCCCACTTTCTTTGCGTGCTCTTCTGCTGTGTACCCTAGCTTCGGCTTAGGCACGACTGAAGTTACTGGTCCGGATTTTCTTTTGAATATCCTCTTTATCACATCAGAACCGTAGTTCGGGCCTTTGAAATCCTTGATATAGTCCAGCGGTAGTTCTACGTCGATAAGCCTTAGGTTCTTAACCGCTTTCATGCCATAAATGTTGCCTCCGATGCCGCTCATCATTCCTGGCACTGAGCTGTTCTCAAAAAGTATCCTTGGGTAGGCTATTCTGACATAGTTACTGTCATACCTGTAAGCGTAAGCTTTGACTTTTGGGAGGAGCTTCGGAGTCTCTGTTAAGGTGGTCCAAGTTCCTGAAGAACTCTCGCTGGCTACCCTTCCGATAGCATCTTCAGGAGTTATGTTTTCCGCAGGCTCGTAGTAGAAAAGCGCTTTAACATCATCATTTTTTGGTTTATAGTTCGTGTTTATGAACTCGTGGTACCATTCGATTTTTTCTTCTGGCATGTTATCACCTTCACAGTTTGTTTTAAGTTTTGCACTATATAATCAGGCTTTTCAGTTTTTAAGCTTTTCCTATTGAACTCGCCTGTCAACACAGCTATCGTCTTACAGCCA
>VGLX01000137.1 GCA_016866645.1 Candidatus Woesearchaeota archaeon
TAAGATTATTTAGGTAATCCAAAATATATTCCCAATTACACATATAAGCCCATCAATAACCCACGTCAAAGCTTAATACATACAGCTTCCCAAAATGTTTATATATGTTAATATGCTTTTAAGAAGTATCCAAAATGCGTAAAAAAGAGGTATGGATGCTGTTAAGTATGCTGGTTATATGCTTGTTTATAATCTCCATAACGTTAGCAGATACCCCTTCTTTAGAACTGGTGCTCACGAAAGAGAGCATAGGCACAGAAGAATCCATAGACGGTTACCTGAACATCACCTTCACTGAACCTTTCAGCCCTTCAACAATACTTAAAGCGGACTTTAATGGGGGTTCTTCTGAGGTGGTTTTAAAGGACTACCTAAAAGCTAAGAACATATCTTACGAAGAGACACAGACTTCCTACTCAACAAGTGCCCCTGCAACTCTAAAGCCTATCAATTTCGAAGCTACAGGATACAAACAGTTCGCTTTCAAGCTTCCTAATTCTGCAGAAGTAAAAAACTTCACGATGACCGTAACTGGAAGTGCTGAAGCGTCACCGAAATTCGTAACAATCGATATGGAAGACGTGACCGGTAAGAATGAATGGAAATACTTCGGAGACTTTTTGTCTTATGCTTCAGACTTCACCTATCCTTCCTCTTTAACGATAAGCTCTGAAGGTGACCCTACAATATTAGGCGGGACTTCTGGAAGCAATCTCACATACTTATGTGAAGCGATACAACTCCCAGAATCGAAACATTTCAAGATCGGCGCGAAAATAAAAAAAGCAGCGGATAGCACGGCAGACCTTAGAGCAGTAATACTATCATTCACTGATGGCTACGCTGCCGGAGGAGCAGACTCTTGCGACATGTCAGAGCCAGGGCAGACTGCTACGTGGCAGACTTGTGAAATCAATTTTCCAACATCAAAACAGGGAATATACCTGATATGCGTTTACTATCTGGGGTCTGATGACAAAGTCCATTACGAGCTTAGCAGAGACACCACGAATTCAAGCTCTAGGTATGACTGCCCGATAACCTCCGGGATGGAAAGCGAATGTTTCCCTTCATTTTCAAAAGACTATTTCATAGGTGTCAAAACAGCAGGCTATGGGGGGATTCTAGGCAAAAGCGCAACATGGGCAGAAGGCGTTACAGACCAGCAGATGGAGTATTCGCTAACTCAGTTCTTAGCGTCTTGTAAAGGAGATGAAGTCGGTGACTGCACGATACCTTTCAAAGTAGGCTCAGGAAGTGCAGGAACATTACAGTTATCAAACTTGAAGATAGACTACACCGAAGCGGGAGGATCTCCATCATATTCTAATAAGATATACGACCTTACAGAAATAGCAGGGCAGGTGTACAAGCTCGGGGACGTTATTCTAACGAACGGCACGAAAAATATCCAAGTAAGCCTCAAAGAGTTCAACATCACAACCCCCGTTATAACCGAACCTTCAAAGACTTTCTACCTAGAAACCAGCATCACTCCCGGAGTAAAAGTTGCAAAGCCAATCAAGATTTTCACTGCTGGAGAAGCTCCAGACACAGGGGACGTCGAGTCAAAGATTACTGCAGCTAAGGATAAGATAACAGCAATAAAGAAGGACTATGCTGAGGAACTTGCCTTATTTGACATAAACATAGACACTAGCCAGATTGCTTCTTTAGAGTCTGAAATATCGATTATAAAATCAAACACTTCACTCAGCCCTGAAGAGTCTCAAAACAAGCTAAGCGAATTATCAGAGAAGATAGACGCTTACATCAAAGAGCAACCCAAGTCTTTCTACGCTGACAGCGCGTTCAAAGACTTATACCTGCCAGAGCCTGCGGATGTAGAAAGCGTTGTAGTAGAAGAGCCAGAAACAGCTTATTTATACCAGTCAAATATCGAAGTAGGAGCAGAAGTCTCTAATTACGTATTAGAGAAGAATAATGGGGATAAGCAGAAATTCTCGCTTATCACTAAGACTATAACACCTAAAAAGACTTTGTCTAACGTTTATGTTTATGAAAAAATACCCAAAACGCTTGCCGAAAATGTCGCAGACATAATATTCAAGGACAAGAGCTATGAAGTCATAGAACAAGACCCCGTAGTAAGGTACAAGTTCGCTTCATTATCACAACCTGTGACTATAACTTATGGGGTCAAAGGCGTTACTGTCACGCAAAACATGCTAGCAAGCATAGGCTCGATACTCGTTTCTTCGTCGCCTGAAGAAGTCATAGATAAGCCTAAGCCCAACGAATGCCCGAACAAGATATGCGAGCGGCCTTACGAAGACGAGACAATTTGCCCTGAAGACTGCCCTAAAAAAACGATTCCTTGGTTCTTGATCATAATACTAGTAGTGTTCTTATTAGCAGGAGTCGTGTACATCAACTTTTACAGGGGCAAAGGCTCTTTCAGGAAGCTTGTTGAGAAATCGCCGTTCACAAATGCTCAAGACCTGAAAAATGTCAAGGATTACATAAGCGCTGCCCAGAATAAAGACTTGAAAAACCCAGACATTGCCCAAGCACTGCTGAAAAGTGGCTGGAGTAAAGAGCAAGTAGTCTACGCGTTCGAAGACTTGAAATGGGATGAGAAGAGGCTGTTCACGATAAACTTCGCCCCTCTAGGCAAAGAAAGCACTAAGAAGCTTGAGACATTCATCAAGAAGTGCTTGCAGCTTAACATACCTAGGGACAAGATAAAGCACGTATTGCTTCAAAAAGGATGGGCGCCTGAAAAAGTCGACGCTGCCTTAAAGAAGATAGGCGAGCCTGCGGAAAGAATAGAAACTGTTAAAGAGAAGGAAAAGAAGATTTCATTCTATTTTGAAAAGTCATTGGAGGAAGAGCTAAAAAAGTAAGATTTTTATAAGGATGATTTCTAATAATCTTGTTATGCGCCGATAGTTCAGTGGCTAGCACTCTCTTCAAAAAAGAGTGGCTAAAATAGCGGCCTTCCAAGCCGTTGACCTGGGTTCGAATCCCAGTCGGCGCATTCAGCCCTTTTCATCTCAAAATGACATTAGAAAAATACCTAGTAGGCACGAAAGAAGAGATAAGCTCAGAGATAGAAAGCAAAGTCAAAACTGGCAGGGATGAAACTTCTTACTGCCTCAAATGGCTGTTTTACGAGGCTGCAGAGATAGGCTTAAGCCTTGCCCTGTTCTATGGTGCGCAAAAATCTGGAATGCACCAGGAATTGGCGTCTTTAGAGATGATGTGCGGGGGAGTATTGGCTATCGACTTAGCGTTCAGGAATGCCGTACAAGCGAAAAACTGGTTAGAGAAGGCCTATCGCCTGAGCAAGGGCTTTGTAGAAATCAAGAAGAAACCAGTAAACGGCTGGGCAGAGGTTTATGCGACCCCGGGCATGGTAGGCGTTCTTAGGAAGTATTCGCGCAAATTCTGATTTCCAAAACTTTTATAAACCTGTTTCATACTTCGTATGTTCAGAAAAAAATGTCCGACAAGATACAGATGCCAAGTTCTGGCGGAGGGATAGTAAGATACTTTGACGATTACAAGTCAAAAATCGAATTTGCGCCAATAGTCGTAGTCATAGCAATAATAGTGATAATATTATTAGAGATTTATCTCAACATGAGGTATTAGCTTTTTAGAAAATGTTCCCTAACATAAATCCTAAACAGTTAGAAAAGGCTATGAGGCAGATGGGCGTCAAGCAGGAAGAGATAGACGCTACTGAGGTTGTTATAAAGACACATAATAAAGAATTAGTGATAAGAAACCCT
>VGLX01000138.1 GCA_016866645.1 Candidatus Woesearchaeota archaeon
TGCTGGTTGGCGGAGGTTTCTGCAGTTTTTGTCTTACAAAGCGGAAGAGGCTGGTGGACGAATCGTAGAAGTCGATGCTAGAGGAACGTCACAGTATTGCATCTGTGGAAACCTGGTTGAGAAGTCGTTGGCAGTAAGAGATCATAAATGCAAAAATGTGGTGTTGTATTAGATCGTGATGTCATGTCAGCCATGATTATCAAAGCGTCAGCTTTGGAAAATACCGTAGGGACTGCGGGAATCAACGCTTGCAGAGATGCTCCGTTGGGAACGTCTGTGAAGCAAGAATGGACTGGCGACGCCCAAAACTTGGGATAGCCAGATGCCCCATCCGCTCAGCGGTGGGGAGGTTCACTCTTTTATGTCTTCCACTTTTGACTCTAGGGTCTTTCCGCCTTTCTTTATCGCATGGTATAGCAGGTTTCCTATTCCGCTGTACATCGACGCTTGGCCTGCTGTCCCTAATGCTGAGAACTTGTCGTAGAAGAAGTCTCTCGCGTAATAGTCGAAGAAGAATCTGAATACCGTGTCTACTCCTTCTCCTATTCCTGCAGAGTGGACCATATCGCTTACTAGTTGCCCTAGTCCGGGCTGTCCTGTTTTGTGAGCCGCGTATTCGAATGCTAGTATTCCTCCGATGAGTAGTGCTATTCCTTTGCCTTTTCCCATTTTGAAATCCTCCCCTTTATTTTTATTATATTTAATGTAATAACACATATATAAACCTTTCTATTTTTAACTACTGATAAGTAGTGACTAAATTGCTTGTTTTGGCGCCCGTTCCTAAGAATCAACAGATCACTCTTTAAAAAATACATAACAGAATATTTATATACAAAAAACCCCTAAAAGTTGTTATGAACAAAAACGCAGCAATTATTCTGCTAACAGCAATAATATTAGTACCTGCAGCAACAGCCGCTGTAATAGGCGGTGTACAAGATACCTTGACTGCTCTGTTCAACGCAAGTGACATAGACTTAGCTTACATAAAAGCCGGGATATGGCTCGTATTGTTCTTCTTGGTGTTCAAATCAGCAGAAAGGATATTTCCATTCAACAGGGGGGCTGCTCTGATAATCTCTTTGGTAGTATCGATGCTTGGAGCAAGGTACATGCCTGACGAGTATTTGGAATATGTGGGCGGCTGGTATGCAGTAATACTCGGAATAATACTTGTCATGGTGCCTTTCTTCGCAGGGAGCATTATAGGTGACATGTTAAGATGGGGCAAACGAGGAAAAACATTCCTAATCATCCTGTTCTACGCATCATTAGGCTATTTCTTATTTAAAATGCCAGAAGATCTCCCGTTCAAAACAGAAGCGTTAAGCATATTCGGAGTAGTACTAGATTGGGCAAGAGAAAACACGATAATCGCACTGATAATAATCGGAGTGATATGCGCTTACTTCTTATGGCGGGGTAAAGACAGTGGATCACCTGCACCTATGGGCATGCCTGGCTCAGGAGGACCAAGCTTCTGGGGCGGGCTGAGAACAGGAGCACAAGGTGCTGGAAACTGGGCGCAAGCCGGAGGCAGAGGATTTCTTGGATGGATGGCAAGAAAAAGAGCTGCAGCAAAGATGAGATGGGCTATACAAGAAGCGCACAGAAGGAAACCAGCAAATATACCTTCACAAATGCCACAAGCACAGGCAGTAGACCCTAAACTGATTGAAAGGCAAAGAGCGATGCTAAAAGCAGGATGGGAGAAAAAAGCTCAGATGCTTAGAGACAAACTAATACACGATCCGGCATACCAAGGAAAACTTATAGCCAAGGCTGGAGGCCAAAACTACCCTGCATACATCAAAGATCGAGAGCGCCTGCAAAGAGCCCTTAAAAAACTTGGAAGAGATAAAGTATAATCATACTTGTTCTTCTTGATCCTGATTCCTTCTTCTCCACAAGTATATCAAAATTCCTGCACCGCAAGCATAAACGATAAACTTGCCGCCTGGAGGGATGCTGTCCCATACTTTTCCAGGAAACTCTTTGAGATCCCGATAAAACTGCTCTCGCTTGATCCTCTTGACTTCAGGGTCTATCCTCTCATCATCGTATCTTTGGACTTCTAAGTACAAAGGCCTGGTAGGTGAGAACCGGCTCTCTTTGCCCATCTCCTCCTGCAGCCTCTCGCTGATCTCGTCAGCGCGCATGTATTCTCCACGGTTGAAATAACCCTTGACATCGTCGAACTGCCTCTGGTAATAAACCATCTTCCGGTTCTGCTCTGCCAAGTAGCTGCTGCGCTTATGCCATACATAGCTTCCCCCGTATATCCCTAATCCTAAGGCAGCTATCACAGCGGCGCATATAGCACCTGTCTTTATTCTCTTTGTTAGAGTGCTCTCTTTATGCTCTTGATTACCATGCTTATGCTCTCCACGCTTCAAGACTTTATCATTCGCTTTCAGGTTCTTGTCTATCAGCTCTTTGAGATTACTTGACATCTTGACCACTCCTTCAGCTCGTTGTCATATCTTTTAAGCTCTTCCAAATATTTTTTAGTGAACAATGATAAGAAAGATTTGTCAACCCGTTCCCGGTATTTAGAGCATTTTTCCAAAATATGGCTTACGCGATCAGAGCATTTGTAGCGCATCTGTCCCATAAGACTCTCGGCCTGCGAGCAGTACTCCTCCTGTTTCTCTGGCGAGATATATTCGGGAAAAGTTTTTGATGATACCTTTTTGAGCTCAGAGTACATGCTGTTTATCCTGTCTATGTCAGAAGGTTTGATATTGTCCAGCGATAATGAGCTGAAATCTTTGCTATACGCGGATACGGCCCTTTTGATTTCTTTGATCTCTTCCTCCAGGTCTTTGGTGTAACAATACCTTCCGCTTATGTCACTAATCCTTGACTTCAGCGTTTCGCATTTACTGACTCCCTCTCGGTTTAGGGCCTGATCGTATTTCTCTTTCAGCTCTTCAGCTTCAGAGCTCAGGAACATGAGCCTATTGATCCTCCGCTCGTTATCCCAAACGTGGTCCTCGAACTCTCGCTTCAGCATCTGATAGGACTCATCTATCTTAGAGATGTGATCTGAAAACTTTTTACTTATCAGGCTTTTTGTGTCTCTGGCAAGAACCTTAATATCGTGGGATTGCCTATGGCCTGAACTGTTGGGATGCCGTAGATATTTGTCTTCCAGGAACCTGTTGTAGGTGTTTAACCGCTGCGCTAGTTCCTTACTGAAAGGGCGTTTCAAGTCGCCTCTTACCTTGAAGCAGTAATCTCTCAGCTCATTGTATTCTTTGAATGCCTGCGCGTCCAGCCCAGAGTCATTGTACTTCTTTGCCATGCTTGAGACTTTCGAGGCTATGCTGCCCGAAGACCTCAGGACAGGATCGTTCTGGCTGACCCGTGTGCATAATAAATCTAAAACTATCAAAGCTTTGAAGTCCTGCGCAGTCCTGGCGCTGCTTACTAAGTTCTTGGTCTTGTCTGAGAGCAAGGACTTGTAAGACTCTAGGAACAAGCAGTCTGATAATGTCCGATTATCAAAGCTTATGTTTCTTGAGCTGTTATTAACCCTCTTGTCGTTTACCCTTGACGCTATTCCTGACAGCCAGTCTTGAGGTATTCGCTCGCTGCTCTTGAAGCAATAGTCTAAAGCCAGCAGAGTCTTAGTCGGGTATTTGCTGCTCAAGCTACTGTCAAGATTCTCTACCAAATACTCTAGCAAGGTGTTATCATTTACTGCTGCCATCTTGTACAAGATTGAAATCCTCCAA
>VGLX01000139.1 GCA_016866645.1 Candidatus Woesearchaeota archaeon
ATTAAGAATCATGGAAGCGCAAGAAATCCCTAATTGAGAGTTCTTATTCAGGAAAGTACCGGCAGACATACTAATATCGTTAAGGAGGAAGACGGCTGACACGTACATCACGATAATCAGGAAAGAGCTGCACTGCTCCTACCTCCAAGCATTAAACGTCTTGCAGGAGATGGAAAAAGCCGGACTGGTAAGCATGCTGAAACAGAAGAGAATCACTACTGTCAGGCTGACGAGCTTAGGGACAGAAATCGCCGAGCATATCGAGACTATACGGGAAATCTCAGAATCCTGCTAAAACCCTTTCTTTACAAAAGCTTTTTCTGATTCTTTCACAGGTTCTTCTTCGCGCTCAGCTTCTGAATCTTCTTTGCTCTTCTTGCCGTTGTTCTCTTTTTTCTTCCAGAAAAACAGGTTCATAACATTATTGAATAATAGTTTCAAGATTTAAACCTTTCTAAACCTAGGTTTTGGCCAGGATGCCTTGCTGCTCTAATATCTTTCTTAAGTTTTCCAGCTCTGCTTTCTTCTTCTCGTAAAGCCCTTGCTTGAGCTTGGCGTTGTTGTGGCGGATGTCCCATTCTAGGACGATCACTTCTTTCTTCAGCGTTTCAAACTTTTCAAACGCTTCTTCCTTTGAAACTTTTTTAGGCTCGCTTGTCATCGTGAACATGCCTATTTTTTCACGGCGTACTTTATCAAACAACCCATGATGAGCAGCATGAACGCGAAACAAAGCAAAGTCCTGCCCAGCAAGGGTATGGAAAAGCTGGTGATGCGCAGGATGATACAAGTGAGGATGAGCAACAAGCCCAAGATTATTAACGCCTTTGCAGCTAGGACATACTCATAATCCTCCTCTGTGCTGGCAATCTCTTTCTTCAAGACTTCAAGCTTTTCTGCGACTTCGTTTCGGGTTATTTCTTCTTTCTGTTTTTTAGCCATTTGATGCTATCCGTTAAGATGTTGTCCTATTTTAATCATTCTATCCCTGCAACGGGTAGTCACCATTAGTGACCAAACATCCGTTGGTTTTAAGGAATACTTAAATACTGCGGAGTGTTAGGTTAACAGTATGAAATCAAGGTTGTCCGTAGCGCTCCTTGTCATAGTCCTGATTCTTCTAGGATGCGGTGAAAAAAAAGCCTGTGCCAAAAGTAGACATCATAGGCACCGAGTACAGTTCAGGTAATGATTTCATGCTCAAGCTCAACTCGAACCTTGAAGTGAAAAACGCAAGGATAGAGCTTGTAGGGAAGGACGGCTCAGTGCTCTGCACTTCTTACAAGGACCTCCCTGCCGGCGAGAGCAGCGTGGAGCTTAAGGGCTGCAAAGCAGCGACGAAGTTCACTGTCTCTATAACTCCTGCTGAAGGCACGATGACAGCGAAAGAGCTCACGATGGATGTCCCGACAGCCGGGCTTAGCGAAGGACACAGGTTGGTATACGAGAGCATTTACTGCCCTACCTGCGACAAGAGGGAGTTATCCGTATACGTGACGAAAGAAACTCCTGAGCAGTGGGAAGGCATTTCAGCTATAAAACTCGTTGGCAACGCAGGCATCATCAGGTGGAGAATAAGCAAGTCAGACCTGAAGCTTACAGTAACTCGACTGCTTTCCAAGGACGACATCTCCTCCCAAAGCCTAGCCTATGAACAGCCTAATGTTGAGCAGATGAACAGCTGGGGAGAGAAAGGGAACACCTTGATACCACTCTGGATGCTCATATTCAAAGGCTCTTACAACCTTAACATTGAAGGCTTAATCACGAAGCACAGCGCAACAATGGAAATAAGCTCTGACCATAACCAGAAGATGGAATTCACAACCTCTGACCCTGAAGTCATAGACAACAACTTGGCGTATAAGATAAGCCTTAAACAAGTTTACTCCAGCAGCAGTTCCCAAACCTCCTCTGAAGACAAGGGATATTTGGTAATGTCCGCGATAAAGCCTTATATGGTTGTGGGAACTGGCACTAGCGGAAGCGGCTCGCAAATCACGCTAAAAAATGTTGAGAAGAAAAAGTTCGACATCGACGACTACGAAGATTACCTAACAAGTGAACAACAAACACAACCACCATCTCAAGAGCCTCTGAAGCAAGCAGTGCAGGAGGAAACCAAACTCCCAATACAGAGACCACAGGCTTAGATTATACCTCCTTGTTCTTTACCACAACCACAAAACTGTTTATCACCATTAGTCACCAAACTTCCGTCGGTTAAGCAAGGCTTAAATAGTGAACATGCCCGTTTATAATTAGACATGCTCAGTCGAGACGAGATGAACAAGGTATTATCCGATATCGAAAAGCCAGAGGATGCTTTCTGGTTCTGCAACGGAATGGTAGCAAGGAATATCTACGAGCTTATCACAGGAATCGAAGGCTTGACCGACGTGCAGTTCGTCTACCACGTCAACACAGACAATAACAAGAATGACTTTGCTAAATGGGTCAAAGACACGCTGAGATACCCTGAACTGGCAGACTTATTGTACAAGTCCAAGAAGAAAGATGAGCACCTAGACATACTGCGTAGGACTGTGAACGAACTGGAAGACGCAATATTCCAGTAAGCAGGATATATCTGTTCTTAATCAATCTTAGGTATCAAGCCTATTCTCTCAAGCATGAACCACATTATTATAAGCGCAACTATCACCGCAAGAGTAACAACTCCGCCAGTGACTTTCTCCCTATAATACCAAATCTTCAAGACTTCGTAAACTAAGAAAAGCACCAACAAATCCTTGATTAATCCTCGAACCATTTTACAAGAACTTGTTTTTTAAGGTTTAAAAAATTTGTCAACCTACGAAAAGTTTTAAAAAGTTAAAAAGAACCTTTAGCATTATGAACGTTAAAGATATGCTCTTAGGAATCGCGGTAGGAGACGCTTTCGGCGCAGGCATAGAGTTCCAGAGCAGGGACTGGATAAAAGATAATATAGACTTCACGCAGTACGTAAAGACAGTGCCTTCAGAGACTTACAAGCTAGGTGACTACAGTGACGACACTGAGATGACAATAGGGCTTATGAAAGCATTAATCTCACAAAAGCCTTTCACCCAAGAGTTACTAGTAGAATTCTGGAAGAAAGAATACGACCAAGGCCTACAGGCCAATGGTCATTACAGGCACGGCTACGGGAGCATAAAGAACTATTTCAAAGGCACCAAGACCTTAGAAGAGGTCCGAGACATTCAACGAGCGCTGAAATACCCAGGCAACGCTCCCCCGATGAGAGCAGTACCCCTGGGATTGTTGAAAGACGATCTGATAAACCCTTATGCTTTGATAAACGCAGATGCAACGCATCCTCATCCGAAAGCAAGATCCGCAAGTATACTGGTGGCGAGAGCGGCAGAATACGTGATGGTGCAGAAGGCGTATCCTAAGCACGTGATAACTTATTGCAAAGAGCATGTGAAAGGGATAGACGAAGAAACAGACCAGCAATTATTCTTAATGGACCAGCTGCCGATACCTGGCAAGTTAGAAGAGCAGCATTATGAGATACTCTGCGGGCCACAGCCATTGCAAAAGCCTGTTTCATGGGCTACCGGGATAAAAGGATTAGGATCAGATGCCATGAGGACTGCGTGCACAGCCCTTTACATAATAAAGCACTCAACCAACACGTTCACAGCGCTGAAAACATCAATAAGCATAGGTGGAGACGTGGACTCGTTAGCATCGATATGCACAGGTATACTGGCCGGAAGGTATGGCTTAGA